>DATGXB010000129.1:0-10071 GCA_035299225.1 Nostocaceae cyanobacterium
TTAGAGTATTTCAAAAAATAAATGATCCAATAACTATGTCATTGCGAGCATAATGAAATGGAGCGACGCAATCTCAAACCCTTGCGATTGCTACCCTACGGGAACGCTCCGCGAACATTCCGCTCCGCTCCATACCCTACGGGAACGCTCCGCGAACGCAATGACTGTTGGGCATTTTTTTATTTTGTGTACTCTTAAAGACAAAATGTGAGTCTAAACAGTTCATTCCATGTTTTCAAATCAGTAGCCATGTACAACTAAAATTTACCCTGAGAGGGAATAGGCAATAGGAAAAGAATTTGTGTAATTTATTTTACTTGATTACCTACCATCGTCATCTATGAGAATTATCGCCATAATGGGTAAATTGCATACATTGTGGAACAATGAAAAAATGGTTTTGGCTATTGTTGGCGCTGATGGTGGCTGTGATAGTCATGATAATTAGCAGTTATTCTCATCAGGCGGAAACTACACCGTTAGTAGAGAATGTACCTGTAGAACAGCCCCAACCGCAACCAACACCAGCACCAGAAAAGCTAGTAAATGCTCCTTTAGTATCAAGTGAACAGTTATTTAACCATGTTCAAAAACTGAATTTTCAGCGTTATACAAACCAAGAGCGATCGCGCACTCGCACCTATATCACCAATCAACTCCGAAAATTTGGCTGGCAACCCCGACTAGAAAAATTTGCTGAAGGTATTAATATTGTGGCCGAAAGACCAGGGACAAATCCAGCAGCCGGCTCAATTTTAGTTGGTGCACATTATGATACTGTACCCGCTTCTCCTGGTGCTGATGATAATGGTTCTGGTGTGGCAGTATTATTAGAACTTGCTCGTTTATTTACGGCTAATCCTACACCCAGAACATTACAATTAGTCTTTTTTGATCAAGAAGAAATCGGACTTTTGGGAAGTCAGGCTTTTGTTAGTCAAAAATCTCATTTACAAAATTTACAAGGAGCAATAATTTTAGATATGGTGGGTTATGCTTGTCATACTTCCGGCTGTCAAGAATATCCCTCTGGTATCCCTGTCACACCTCCTAGTGATAAAGGTGATTTTTTGGTTGTAGTGGGAGACACAGAACATTTACCATTATTAACAGCTTTTGCTTTTACTAATACTAAAAATTCCCGACTTCCTCAAGTTTTAACTGTACCCATACCCCTAAAAGGTCTATTAACTCCCGATGCTTTGCGGAGTGATCATGCACCATTTTGGCTACAAGGAATAGGTGCTGTTTTGTTAACAGATACGGCTGATTTCCGTAACCCTCATTATCACCAAAGCACTGATATCTCAAAAAATATTGACCAGCCTTTTTTTATGGGTTCAGGACAAATTATTGTGAATACTGTTAATAATTTATTAGCAAATACAGCTAGTTTATCTACTCCCAAACCAATGTAATCATCAATAGAGGATACATTGATTAAAACCATAAATTAACACCAAAAATCACTCTCTGTTTACAGCACGTTTCAGATAAATGAGGGACAAACTGAAACTGAAAACTCAGACAGGAAAAGGTTTTCCCTCCTGCCTCCTGCTGTATGTTGCCGATGCAAAAACAACCCCTTCATATTACTCTAGGTAATTGAACCGTAAAAATGCTACCTTTACCCAATTTACTTTCTACATTTAATTTGCCTTGATGTGCCTGAACAATCGCCTGAGCGATCGCTAAACCTAAGCCAGAACCACCAGTGCTACGAGAGCGATCGCTACTCACCCGATAAAAACGATCAAAAATTCGAGTCAGTTCATTTTTTGCTATACCAATACCTGTATCTTCAACTTTAATTATAATGTTATAGTCATTAGCACCTAAGAAAACAATTACTTTTCCGCCTCTGGGTGTATATTGAATTGCATTCACAATTAAATTAGTAAATAGGCGGTAAATCTGGTCAGAATTACCCATGACATTTAACGGTTTATCCTCCTGGATTGAATATATCAGTTTCACTTCTACAGCAGTTGCCATTGCTGTAAACTCCTCGATTAAATCGCTAATAATATCGTTTAAACAACAAATTTCTCGTTCTAATTTTTGAACGTGTCTATCTAGATGTGATAACATCAATAAATCATTAACCAAAACTGTTAGTCGTTGATTCTGACGCTGTAGAGTTTGTAAAATATTCCTTGTCTCTTGTTCATCTATTTTTGGCAGTAAAAGTGCAGATTCTACTGTTGCACTAGTGGCAGCCAAAGGCGTTCGTAATTCATGTGCCGCATCTGCTGTAAACTGTTGAATTTGCCGATAAGATTGATAAATAGGCTGCATAGCTAGACCTGAGAGCCACCAACTAGCCCCAGCAATCATACTCATTGCCATTGGCAGCCCTAATGCTAAGATTAATTTCACACTATCTAAGTAATGATTAAATTCTTCTAAACTGCGTCCCACTTGCATATATCCCCAAGTTTGATAGTTTTGGGTATGCAGGTGTAGAGTAATTTGATGGTATTCTTGACCTTTACTGTTTTTGAGAAATTGCCAAGTTTTCTGGTTGAAAATATTTGGTAATCCCTCTGGATAATGACCAGCAGTAGCAATTAATTTACCCGAAATGTCAAAAAAACGTATATAGTAGCTATCTTTAGTCACAATACCCAGAAAATGACGTTGAGAATTAAACTGTTTTTGAATACAATTATTAACTTCAGAAACACAGTTATTAATACTGGGAAATAACTGGTTTGCCAATGGTTCTAAACGTCCAGGTTGCTTTAGTTTTAGTTCGATACTATCATGTAGAGTTCCTGCTACCGACTCAATTTCACTGTCTAAAGCGACTACATGAGCATGAAATACTGCTTGATAAAATCCAAAAGCAGATATACTTAAAATTAAACCCATAATGATGGCATAATATAAAGCCAAACGAAACCGGGTAAGTTGAAATAGCTTATTTTGTTTCATAAGTGAAATTAAGACGATATCCCAGACCGTGTAATGTTTCAATTAAGTCAGGACAATCATTACTAGTAAGTTTGCGACGTAATAACCTTATTTGAGCCGCTACTACATTACTACTGGATTCAGCATTAACTTCCCAAATTTGATTACGAATTTGTTCAGTCGTCAGAATTTGGTTAGGGTGCTTGAGAAAATACTCCAATAATTGAAATTCTTTATTTGTTAAAGAAATTCTTTGTTGTTCTCCTCTTTCACTTTGTCTAATTACTGTACTGTTCCCATAATCTAGAGTCAAGTTACCAACGGTCAATTGTTGGGCTTGAAAGAGGGGAGAACGACGCTGTAAAGCCCGTAATCTGGCTAGTAACTCCACCATCCCAAAAGGTTTTACTAGGTAATCATCAGCACCAGCATCTAAGCCTGTAACTTTATCTTCTATCCTATCTTTAGCTGTGAGCATTAAGACAGGAAGAGAATTGCCTTGATAACGCAGTCTTTTACATAATTCTAAGCCAGTAATTCCTGGTAGCATCCAATCTAGAATCGCTACTGTATATTGCACCATAGGGTTTTCTAAGTATGCCCATGCTTCATCACCATCCATAACCCAATCAACTAAATACTTATTTTGGGTTAAGGTGCGCTTAACAGCAGACCCTAAATCTGGTTCATCTTCCACTAATAACAATCTCATATCAAGTTAAATTATGACACCTCTATAAATATGGTGACAGAAACTGATGAAATTAGTATGAAAATATTGATAATTAAGGTTAAGTTATATCAGCCTTAGAATTTTACTAGAGTTTGATTAATAAATAATTAATATACTCTATTATTCTGATTTTAATGGTGAAATTACTTGTCTAGTTAGAGAACAGGGAATAATATTATTGATTAGGTAATTATTACTTTGTAGTCTTATTTGTAGTATAAAAACATAGATTTGTGGTCAATTGTTCCTCTTGTTCTGAACGTAGAATTACCTATTTATTAATCAGTAAACAATCATTAGTAATGCCGTTAACAAAAATATTAACAAACTCATAAAAATTTCATCTTAATTTCATTTTTATCCTTCAAGATAAATAGTATTAGATTCTCATCTTTTGGAATAATTAATATGAGTAAGTTAGCAGAATCTTCATCATTGAAGAGCTTTTTAAATTCTCATGCCCACAATAGTAAATGGCAAAATATTACTACTGCTGTTGATGTGACTGAAGCTATCGGAAATGTACCAATTGTCAAACTAAAAAATATTTCTAATTTCTGTCTAGTCTCAGAATGTTTTTTAAAGTTAGAGAGTTGCAATCCAGGAGGATCTATTAAAGAGAAAAATGCGGTCTATCTTGTTAGACTTGCGGAAGAGCAAGGACTGTTGCAACCAGGAGGTACGATTGTTGAGTCAAGTTCAGGAAATTTTGGTGTTGGGTTAGCGATGGTTGGGGCAGTACGAGGATATCAAGTGATAATTGTGGTTGATGCCAAAACTCCTCCACCTTTTAGACGAATGCTTAAAGCTTATGGTGCAGAACTGGTAGATGTACCTCTTGATCAAGCAGACGAAACAGGTTCGATGCAGAAAGCAAGAATGAAAAGAGCAAAGGAACTAGCTACAACTATTCCTGGTGCTTGGTATCCATGTCAACACTTGAATCCTGGGAATACAGAGGCACATTCCTATTATACAGCAAGAGAAATTGAAGCTCATTTTGGCGATGAACTTGATGCTGTGGTGGTTGGTGTGAGCACTGCTGGACAGATCATGGGTATAGCTCGTTATCTAAAATCGCGATTTCCAAAACTGTGTATTGTTGGTGTTGATGTGGTGGGTTCTGTGATTATGGGAACACCGGCAAAACCATATAAGATGACGGGTATTGGCTTATCTTTCTTTCCACCAAATTTGGATCTTGCACTGCTCGATCGCGCTTATGTAGTACCAGAAGATTTGGCTTACTCGGTTTGCCATGTTCTCGCACGTCGTGAGGGCTTGCTTCTTGGCGCTTCCACGGGAGCAATTGTAGCTGGTGGCTTGCATCTGGCAGGTGAGCTTGGTGCAGGTGCACGGATTCTCATGATTAATCCAGACAGAGGAGACAGATATTTAGAGACAGTTTACGATACTGATTGGCTTGATAGTCACGGATTTAGTCTCAAACAAGGTGAAAGTCTTGATGATGCGATCGCCTCACTCACTCCTGTTTATTTTTCATAGCTCCTGCTCACATTACTAAAACATATCATGAACATTTCACCCCGACAGAAACGGGAAAGTAATCAAACAACTTCACAGCAATCTCTACTCACACTACTCACTTTATTTATTCCCCTTTCCCTGTCTGATGTGGCAATGACTCTTGGAGATCCACTTCAAACATCTGCACTGAGTCGTTTACCTTTTCCACAAGACACATTAGCCGGAGTTGGGGTAGTCAAAGGAGTTGCCGTATTTCTAGAAAGCCCCATTATCATGATTCTCCATGCTTCAAATGCACTAGGAGGACAAGCCAAATCTCGACGTGCACTCTGGCAATTTACAATCATCACGGGACTAACTCTTAGTAGTATCTTTCTATTACTTACTTGGCAACCCTTGTATAACTGGCTACTACTTGATATCTTCGGGGTTAGTTCATCAATTGCCACAAGAGGAAGAACTACTTTTTTATTAATGTTCCTGTGGCCTTTCATCATTGCTTGGCGGCGATTCTTCCAAGGGTTGCTGATCCGCGCTCAAAAGAGCATAGCAGTAGGGTGGGCTAGTGGAGCGCGATTAACTTGGGTAATTGTGTCATTGCTAGTAGGAGTAAGTTTCAGGTTAGATGGAGCCTTACTAGCAGGTATAACCATGATGGGCGCAATACTCATTGAGGCAGTATTGGTGACATGGTTTTCTGTGCGTCTTGGTGTTTTTTCTATTCTTCAGCAACAAGTAAATTCTGAAACTAAAAAACTGCCTCACAACTTACGAGGAGTCACCTTTTACTATCTTCCTTTAGCCTCAACAATGCTTGTAGTTTGGGGAGCAAGAGCCATTCTTTTAAGTTTGATTGCTCGCTCCTTTGATGGTAGTCTAGCACTCGCTGTCTGGCCTGCGGCTTGGGGGTTAGTTCTATCAATTGCTAATGGTACACGCATGATTCAACAAGTGGTAATTTCTGCTTATGAAGAAACTGCCAAACGAACACTTGTTGCTTTTGTCATTATTGTTGGCTTCAGTTTTACTTTGATACCGTTTTTTCTGGGGTTTACAAATCAGGGCTTATTTTTACTGCGTCAGTTTTTGGGAAATAATCCCTCTCTTATAGAAGCATCTCGTCCAGTTATCCAAATACTTTCCTGTTTACCTTTACTCTTAGCACTACAAAATACATTTCAAGGACTACTGATTCACAAGGGTAGGAACTGGTTTATCAATTTGGCCACACTGGTTGCTGCAATTTTTACATTATTAGTATGTGGAATTTTGATTTTTACTCAACATGGAGGAGCTACTTCTGCTGCCTATGGAATGCTGGCAGGTGTAACTAGTGAAATCATAGTTTTGTTGTTTGCACTTCGCAGTAAATAATTTAATTAATTTTTACTCATATCACTTTCAGATGAAGTTGCTGTTTCCAGAGAGTAGTAATTTTTAGTTTTCCTTAATTATGCAACACTAAAATTTACTTTAAATAGGAGGAAAAATATATAAAACCCTTCCATTAAAATTTAGTCGGCTTAATTCCAAAGTTTTACCCCAAGTTACAGCATGAGGCATGAGGAAAAGCCTTTTCCTGTCTGAGTTTTCAGTTTCAGGCTGTACCTCATTTACTTGAAATATGCTGTAACTATTGTGAGATGTACCCTCGAAAAATTAATCACTAGTTAATATTGAAGCCAGAACATCAGGACAGGACAAATGGGGGCAATGTCCAGAAGTGATTTCAATGGCATTTATTCCTAAACGTTTTCGTACAGCGTAGCGTGACCATGTAGGAGATACTATTCGGTCATTGGTACAAACAATATATTTACATTCAGCCTGTGGCCAAGCTTTGAGAGGATTCGTTTCATAAATATATGCTAGAGATTGTTGTGAACGACTTTTTGAGAGCGCCCACTTTGCTACATCTGGTTGACAATCATTGTAGAAAAGATCCATTAATACTGCTGGGTCGGAAAAATCTTTTCCTATGGAAACCGGTTCAAACATACCTGGTTCATCGTGGAATTGTTTGATTTGATTGGGGTCTTTTGGCTGGTAATTTAACGATTTGAGTGTATCTTCATCAAAATTATGGGCAAATTGGTCTGTTGTACTGATACCAGGATAGGGGATCAGCGCAGCCACAAATACCAGTTGACGCACTTTTATTGTTTCTGCAACTAGGGGAATGATAGTGCCAGCCATTGAGTGACCAACTAAGACAATATCATCATTAGTTCTTGGTAGTGCTTGAATTACTGTATCGGCAAATTGGGATAAAGTAGCAGATGAATTTTCAATTGGCAAATCCATTGCTACTGTTTTGTGACCTTGTGCCTCTAAGTAGGGAATGAGCAAATCCCAACACCAGCCGCCTTGGAATGCACCATGAACTAGACAAAAAAGACTCATATCAATTGAATGATGGTAATAATTTCCAATTATCACCTGTTTAGTCCATCCTGGGGAATTTATATGTAAATGTTAACTTATTGGTCTTGTTCTGTGGATATTTCTGGAAGAGTTAAAGTCCAATTTTGAGGATTGCTAATGTCAAAATATGCTCCTTGCAAAATTGACTGAATAGCGGTTCTAGTACGAATATAATATCTGACCAAGTGGGTTTCCGGTTCAGCAAAAACACCATCAATATATCTTTTTTGACCAAAGGGACGAGAACATCTATCATCTAAATTTTTAACAGATAAAACAAAAAAGGGAGATTTCTTATATTTATCTGGAACCATAAAAATTCCATAGACGTGATGTTTACCCAGCCAAGGTTGTACAACTACTTTAGTTGCAGATACGGTAAATTTTTCAGTGTCTTTGGCTAAAAAAGCGGTAGCGCTACAATTAGAATCATTGGGTGTTGGCCATTTGATGTTAATAATTAATACAGAAAGTAGCAAAATTAAAATATAATTAATCCAACGACGCATAGATTCACAATAATTTTGTAATGGCTGATACTAGACAATAGTAAATAAAAAATTTACAAATTGCTGAATTTGATTTTATTAAAATTAGTAGAAATTTTCATAAAATTTTGTGGCTATTAATACCGGTTGGTAAAAATAAATTAGCAGTGACTATTAATAAACATACAGATTGATAGATTTGATGTGTAAACATGATTTTTTATGCTTTGTCTATAACTCTATCAAGGGAAAATTATTTACTCCACCAGATGAGGAGAATTAATTCCTACTCAAAAATAGTAGCCAAATAGACAAATATTCGCTATATTCCCCTCAGCAGATATTGAGCAATGAATTTTTATGATCAAAGTTTGGAAAAGTCTGAAAATAATTACCTCTACCCTTGGTGCGATCGCACTCTCACAGCTGTTAGGAGTCAATTCTGCTCAAGCGGCTGAAAGACTGGTGCTGCGATTTGGCCCATTTTCTGAATCCGCTTCTCTAGAGGAATTACGGGAAGCTGCGGCGGCTGGGGAATTACCCAAAAGTTTAGAGTTTTACACTAAAAGATTATCTGATCAACAGCGCCAGATGTTCATCCAAGCATTACAAGCCAAAATTCCTTTCAATACCATTACTCTGAGTCGGTTGCTTAATACCCAAATTGGTACTCTAGTCCTCAAAGATATTTCGCAAGCTTTTATCCGTCAAGATGAGGCGGGAGTGCAAGCCATTCGAGCCGGTTTAGTTTTAGGTTCTCGATATCCTGATGGTTTAACGGTGTTAAATTTTATCGCAGCTTATCCTAGTAAAAATCTAGAGTTAGATTTAGCTCAGGCGATGGGTGTGGCTCAAAGTTTAAATGCTGCTTTTTGGCGCACACAACAATTTATGTTTGCGATCGCGCCTCCCCCTAATCAACCAATACAACGCCTTTCTTTACCTTTTGACCCTAGCCAACCAGGTCAAGCCAAAGTTGAGACACTAAATCTAGCCTTTAATGACCAAGCCAGAAATCGTAATCTTCCTGTAGATTTTTATTGGTCAACAGAAGCCAGCACTGATAAACCTTTAATCGTCTTTTCTCATGGTTTAGGTTCAAATCGGAAAGAATTACGCTATTTAGCGGAGCATTTAGCATCTCATGGTTACATTGTCGCCGCCGTGGAACATCCAGGTAGTAGCCAACAAAATGTGAATGCGGCCATTTCTGGGATGAGTGACTTTCTCAAACCAGAGGAATTATTAGAACGTCCACGAGATATTAGCTTTGTACTTGATCAATTAGCACAAGTTAATCAAACTAATGCTACCCCCTTACAAAGTAAACTCAATACCGAAAAAGTCATGGTTGTGGGTTATTCCTTTGGAGGTGGTACAGCTTTAGCTCTGGCTGGAGGAGAATTTCAATTAGATTTTCTCAAAGATCGCTGTAGAAGGCATTTAACAACTTTAAGTTTAGGGCAACTTGCTCAATGTGTATCTAAAGATTTACCAGAAAATAACTATAGTTTCCGGGATCAGAGAGTCAAAGGTGCGATCGCTCTCAATCCTACTTCATCTTTAATTTTCGGTAATGAAGGTTTAACTAAAGTCCAAGTTCCCACCCTCATTTTAACCAGTTCTGCCGATAAAATCACCCCAGCCCTAAGAGAACAAATTATCGGTTTCAGCAAAATTCCCACCCCTAAATGGTTAGTCGGTGTGATTGGTGGTACTCATTTAAGCGTTTTAGACCCCAACTTTTTTGGAAAATCCAACAGTCCTTTAACCAGTGGAGAAGTAGTAGGAGAAAAAGCTGCAACCGTTCGCAAATTTACTCAATCTGTAACTTTAGCCATGGCCGCACAATTAACCCCAGAAGCCGAAAAATATGCCCCTATTCTCACTCCTAGTTATGCTCAAATTGCTTCAACTCCCGTTTTTCCCTTCCGCATTCTCACAGAACTCCCCCCGGAAGCTTTGCAAAAGTTAATGGGCAAATAGGAAGAGGCAGGGGGGCAGGGGGGCAGGGGGGCAGAG
>DATGXB010000130.1:0-44302 GCA_035299225.1 Nostocaceae cyanobacterium
GCAGGGGGCAGGGGGCAGGGGGGATAGAAGAAGTAATTTCTTATTTCCTAATGACTAATGACTAATGACTAACCCCCTATTGCCTATTGCCTATTGCCTATTGCCTGTTCCCTCTCTATACCTTAGATTAAAATTTCCACTATCTTTTAGATACCTATTAGCCTTAATATTCACATTAGTATAGTCCAAGTTGACAGAAACAGGTATCAGTTAAAAAATGGCAAAAGCTTACACAACAAGCTTCTTTCCTCCTGCCTCCTGCCTTCTGCCTCCTTGCGCTAGTCTCCCAACTGGGTAGAATATGACAACAGATGTATAGTTTAGGTGTAGCCAGCCCGTGAAGCTATTTGTATATCACACTCCAGAATTGACTCCTACGGATCAAACGCCAGAATGTGCGATCGCTGTTGATGTACTGCGAGCTACTAGCACAATGGCCACTGTTTTAGCGGCTGGAGGCGAAGCTGTGCAAGTCTTCAGCGATTTAGACCAACTTTTAGCAGTTAGCGAACAATGGCCTCCAGAAAAACGATTACGTGCTGGAGAACGTGGTGGGGCAAAAGTAGACGGCTTCGAGCTTGGTAACTCTCCCCTCGACTGTACACCTGAATTAGTCCAAGGGCGACGCTTGTTTATTAGCACAACTAATGGAACTCGCGCTTTAAAATGTATCCAAAACGCGCCTATTGTCCTAACAGCAGCTTTAATTAATCGAGCTGCGGTGGTGAAATTTCTGCTAGAAAAACAGCCGGAAACCGTTTGGATTGTGGGATCTGGTTGGGAAGGAAGTTTTTCTCTAGAGGATACAGTTTGTGCTGGGGCGATCGCCCATAGTCTTTGGCAACATACTAATTTACCCCTAGAGGAATTAGCTGGTAATGATGAACTCACCAGCGCGATCGCTCTTTACTCTCAATGGCAAAATGACCTGTTAGGGTTACTTCGCCACGCTAGTCACGGTCAGCGTTTGCTACGTCTCAAATGTGATGAAGACCTAAAATATTGTTCTCAAACCGATATTTTAGATATTGTACCCATCCAACATGAAGCCGGAGTTTTAAAAGGTCAAAACAGATAATCTGTTTGTGCATTTATTACTCAAATTTTAAATTGTAAAAATTGAAATTTCAGGGGTTAAGGCTATTTGTCTTTTCCCTTTTCCCCTAATTTCTCCTTTTATTTAATATTATTTAAAGGTATACCCAACCAACCCGCAAAGTTTTCTTGTTGAGTTGCATCAGGATTAGTCACAGGCTGTAATTGATATTTTTGGGGATGGGGTGCAGCCAAAGTTACTGTATAGGTGCGTAACTGGTCTTGGTGGAAAACAGCAATTTGAATTTTATCATCGGGTTGATAATCTTTCAGGCGATCGCCTAATTGATTTGCACCTAATCTCACTTGATCAATAGCTAATAACTCATCACCTGCATCTATCCCGGCCATTTGTGCTGGTGAACCTGCTTCAACAAATTTTACTATTTCCCGTCCATGTTCAGTATTAACCCTCACACCTAAATAGGGTTCTTCTTCCTTTTCAGGAACTAACTGTAAACCAAAGGGCTGTAAATAATCATTAAATGGTAAATCTGTCAACCCATATAAATAATTTTCCAAAAATTCGGCTAAATCTACCCCAGCAACAGACTCAATCACTCCCTGTAACTGTTCTGGAGTATAGCCAATTTCCTCTTTTCCGAACTGCTGCCACATTTGCTGCATCACATCATCAAGCGATCGCTGATTTTTGTTGTGCTTTCTAATCAACAAATCTAACAAAAGTGACACCATTTCCCCTTTTAAATAGTAGGACATTTGCGAATTCCCACTATTAGCATCTGGGCGATAAAGCTTAATCCAAGCATCAAAACTTGACTCCGCTAGAGGTTGTACTTTTCTTCCCGGAGTAGTTTGATAGCGAGTGATTTCTTTACTTAAATGATTCAAATAAGACTTAACATCATAAATTCCTGCCCGCAAAGGAATCAATAAATCATAGTAACTTGTAGTTCCCTCACAAAACCAAAGAGATTGTGTATAATTCTCCTGGTCATAATCAAACACCTCTAACCCTTTCGGTCGCAAGCGTTTTACATTCCATAAATGAAAGAACTCATGAGCAACTAATTGCATAAATCGCTCATACTTATCTTGTGATCTAAACCCAAATCTTTGATAAATTAACGAACAAGAATTTTTATGCTCTAAACCGCCGTAAGCTTGACTAAATAAATGTAATAAAAATACATATCTATCATAAGGCAAACCCTGAAACAATTTAGCTTCAACTTCAATAATTTTTTGAAAATCTGCAATTAATCGCTGTGGCTGATAATTTCCCTCTCCCCAAATTGCCAACTCATGAGATTTTCCCAAGACCTCAAACTGATATAATTGATGGCAACCAATTTCAAAAGGACTATCAACTAAAGTATCAAAATCCGCCGCTAAAAAACTATTCACTTCCCCATTAAATCCGGGTAAACCAGTGGTAACACGCCATTCTGAACTAGGGGGTAAAATAGTTACTTGAATCGGTAATTTTTCCCTATCCGCAACTCTAAAAAACAAAGCTGCACCATTAAAATAACCGTGTGTAGCATCTAAATGATTAGTGCGGACTGTTAATTCATTAGCAAAAACTCGGTAACTAATCACTACATCAGAAAAGTTATCTTTTTCTACTTGCCAATGATTTTTACTCACCTTACGCCAAGGTAAAGGTTTACCATCAGCAAAGGCCGCAAAATTTTGTAAGTTTTTGGCATACTCCCGCACTAAATAAGACCCTGGTGTCCACACTGGCATTTTCAAATCTAGGGTTGCTCCTGGGCAGTCTGTGAGGTGTAATGTCACCTCAAGCAAATGGGTTTCCGGTTGAGACATCCCCACCAAATAATGTATAGATGGACGGACTTGGTGAGATGGTGTCAGAGAACGAGGTGCTGTTGCTTCAGTCATTAGATGATAGGTTTTAGATTTTACCAGCTAAATTCATCAGTTGTTTGAAGTTAACTAGATAAATAACATTATTCGCGCTATCTATTTCAATCCAGCCTTTTTCATGAAGTTTTTGTATAATCTTTGTAGTTTCTTCTACACTAATTTCCGTCACTTCGGCTAAATCTTTATAAGGAATGTTAAAAATTTCTTTACCTTTGGGAGAATCTTGACCATAGCTTTCGCTCAAGGTAACAAGAGTATGAGCTAGTTTAACAGCTGGTGGCGAGGAACGCATTTGCAAGCGCAAATTAATCTGCCTTAAGCGTCTTACCATCAGTTGCAACATTCTATGATGTAATTGCGGGTCTTTAAATAAAATTTGGATAAACCGCTCTCTAGAAACACTCAGTAATTTTACTGGAGAAAGCGCAATTACATCTGTTGAGCGTGGGGACTCATCCAAAACTGCCATTTCGCCGAAGAAATCACCCCGGCCTAAGATAGCCAAGGCAACAGAATCATCACCACTGGTACGCCGGACTTTCACCCAACCAGACACTAAAAAGTAAACTGCATTGCCCCAGGCATCTTCCATTAAAACAGCTCTGCCGGCTGGGTATTCGTGGTCAATGGCAATATTTAGCAGCCATTCCAACGTTTGTGGGCTGGCTGTACTCATTAAGGGAAATGTATCACTAAAAACCTGAGTTTGCATGAAATATTTGCAACAAATTAATTCAAGATAAGTTAACTAAGTTTGTGTCTAGAAGTTTTTTTAGATGTTAAGATTTAGTTAAGTGTATTATAATACACAGTTTTAACTATATCTTGAGAGATGTTTGGTAGATGCTTCAATTAAAACATAACAATTATGTTTGGCGATCGAAAACAGAGGTTTTACTGACAGATTGATCACTTATCTCTTTTCTGAAGGATTAGTGGAGTTTGTGAGGACTTTAATCTGTTGATCTAAGGTTTCTACTAGGTGATTAAGATTGCCTAAAGCTTCTACTTGCTGCGGGTTAACATCTGAGTCTAAAAGTAAGCGTCTTTGCAATTCCCGTAACATCAGGCTGAGACGTTGAATGGTGTCTAGGGTATTACGACTCAGGTGTGTTAACTGTTGCTGTTGATGAAACTTTAAGGCTGCTCCCCGTAGCACTTGCAGTGTTGCCTCTTCACCATAAGTTCCGGGCATCACTCGCAGGCGTATTAGTAACCGACTCTGTTGGTAAATGCACTCCTTTTCTACTTGTTTTGGTTCAGAAACTTTGGTTAAGGGTAGGGAAGTTAGTCGCTTGAGTTCATTTAGCACTCCTTGGAAGATGGAAAGGGGTAGTTGATCCAATACGGATTGGACAACACCATTATCACTCCACAGTATTTTGCCATCATAAGGTTGTCTTTCCAGATATAACCGCCCAATACCCCCAACTAAAACTCTAGCTAATAATTCTGCTAGTAGTTTCTTTGGTGGTAATGTTAACAAAACTTCTATGGGGCTGAAAACTTGAGGAACTTCTATTGGTAGATGAGGTAAATTTTCTGGTGGTGGTGGTGCTAAGAAAGTCTTACTCTCAGTAGCTGTTTCTAGAGGTTCTGGGGGGGTATGATTGATTGATAATTGCTCTGTTTGCAGTGGTAAAGGGGGAATATTTGCTTCTGAATGCCTGAGATGATGATTATTTTCTGCTTCTATTGCCGATTGGGGCTGTGCTGTTGGGGGATGATCAATAATAGTTTGGCTTTTAGCTGGGAAGTGTTTGGCTATTAATGAATGTTCTTGCTTTAGACTTGATGGGTATGTATTCTTGTAATTGAGGTAAGCTGACAGAATAGTGCGGTGGTTTTCTGCTGTAATTGGCTGGGTGGCCATTGTGAATTTCATGTAAGACAAAATACGTTGCACGTAGTCTATAGCAGCAGTATCTTCTGGATAAACCATTCCCAGTAATAGAGAACTGTCTTCTATTCCCAAGGGTAAAATTTGGTGGTATAAACAAGCTTCAAATGATAAAAGACTATCTATGAGTTCAAAAATTTGCTCATGATTTTCTCCTGGAGGCAGGTTGTTTTGAATGCTGGTAAGTAGGTGCTGCCCAATGGTAGCTGTGTCAGTTTGTTTGCCCTCTGAAGAGAACATAGGTTTCACTGTTTAGTAGTTCGTGTGATTACTATTGTGCCTCTAATTCAGTGGGCTGCAAGTCAAATTTATTTTGCCGTGTAGTCTTGGGATATAAATTATGACAACAGGATTAGTATCGAGTTGGGATTGTGAATGACGTTTCATCCCCGACCCAAAGGCTCTAAAAGTGTTTAACTTGGCACTGAATGCCCACTGTTATATTAGTTTATCACTACAATGTGAATGAATGTTTCTCCCTTGAAGATGAGAGGATTGACTAAAGCGAATTTTAGATTTTCTTAATCTTGTCCTCTCAGGGTTTGAGCAGCCAGATAGACTTTTGTCCATTCACCCATAACTTGATGGGTTTTTAGCTGTAATTGTTGGGCGATCGCTTCGATAGTCTGACCTGTCAAGCGTAGTGCTAAAATTTGTTGGCCTGTAGGACTTATTTGTTCGTTGAGTTGTTGTAATTTTCTAGGTGTTAGTCCTAGATTATGTTCTTCTGGAGAAATAGAAAGCCAGTTCTCTACTAGTTCTGGTTTGTTTTTTAGGGCAAATACACGCACGGCATGATAGCTGATTTTTTCCCGCAGTCTGTAGACTTCTTTGATGGGTTTGTTCATTTTTTTGGCAATTTCTTCTTGAGATTTGCCTTGAAGATATAAGCATAGCCAGTCTACAGCAGGTTGTCCCAGATGTTCTAGAAGATAGTCGGCAAATTCTTGATGTACTGCTTGACGTAATACTTGTTGTTCTTCTAGCTGTTGTGCTTCTTGATATTGAGCGATCGCTTGTGAGTCTACTAAGTTGATCCGATTTTCATTATCTTCTGTTAATACTTCTTCTGATACCATTCTGATCAGATCGCTGGAGGGGACTTGAGTTAATCCACCTCTTTGAATCCGCCGCAGGTAGTTAACAAACCGATACACTAATAAAGGTTGATTCCGTACTGGACGCAAACAATATTCTTCTATACTAGCAAATAACAGTGTATCTTGCAGCCTTTTATCTGTGGTAATTTTGGCGATACTGGCCATTTGTTGCTGCATATATGAGTCGTTTTGCAGCAATTCTTGGAGTATTTCCTGCAATACATCCACGACACTGCGCTGGCGGTCGCGGCTCAGTGCTACCCAGGTTTGAATTTTATTTCTTAATGTGACTACACTACCTAAACGGGTAATTAGGTTACGATATGCCCTGTCTCTACCTACTCCTAAGTAGCGTTGCTGTAAGATTCTCCAGCGATATTCCATTGCTTGTTTTGCAATTTCTATTTCTTTAGGGTTGAGCAAATCAAAGCGATTTAAGTCTACTCCTAATAACCATAGAATAATGCTTTGTCTAGCAATTTCACTTTGTTCTGGGCAGTCATCGGTTAGCCGTTTTTGCCAATACTTTGCTATATTTGCCGCATCACCTGTCATTGTGCGATCGCGTTCTTCTAGACTCTGGTTTAAAGTTTGCATCACAACCCCTATACCGACTTAAATCATTAACTGGTACTTGCCCCTGTGCTCATGGTCTTGTTTAAGGCTTTTATCACACTTCCTTTTTATTTACATCTTGATATCAGAAAATTATGCAGAATTTTTTGATTTATTTTGTTAATTTTTACCATCAAAGTTACTGCCAAATTTTGCCTCTGTACTTCCATCAACTTTATTTGCGGCTAAGTTTTATTAACTTATGTTATAAAAGATTGATAGTAGTTTGATGTTGCCAGCTAAATCAAGATATAAATCTACTGACCAGGGGTTTGAAAAAGTTGATATTTGATGTTTTTAACCAAATAATTCAGGATAATTCATCAACAACTTGAGACACATTTCCACCTGTATAAGTTCCAATTTTTATGAATTTCTGCTCAGATTTAGATACAGGTAGGCAATTTTTATATGGATAAACCCCTTGACGTTTAATGTCTTGGTGTTACTAAGAATGAAGTAAAGTTTTTTGCAGTATCAACTATTATGAAAATAGATTACTCTACTCGGCAGTAGTGAATGAATTAATTTTCCGAATTTTGATGAGCACTGCATACAAACCTTAAGATTGACTTTGAGGAGTACAATTAATTAAAAATATAGATTTTGTTTCTTTCAACAAATATCCCCGTAAATTTAACGGAGGTATGGTCGCGCACCTGGAAAACTCCTATAATTCAGCATTAGAATATTACTATGAATAGGCAGTGGTAGTATTGTGATGAAGATCACTACTATTTTGGGATCTTTTAGTTGATGTGCTAGTTACAGTAGGGAACTCTTAAAATTTCGGCTGCGCTCAGTGCGGTGCAGTGAACTCTTAACATTTCGGCTGCGCTCAGTGCGGTGCAGGGTTGAAAGTCTCTTTATAAGTAGTGAAGCAGAATAAGTTACACAAATTCTTTCCCTGTTCCCCGTTCCCTGTTCCCTGTCTCCATGTAGGAATTTAATTTTGCACGACTGCTTATAAGGGTTTGTGCCAAAAATTTGTACCTTATTTACCTGAAACGATCTGTATTTAATTGTCACTTTCAGGTAGGAGGCAGGGAAGAGGAAAGAGAGGAAAGAACCTAGTAATTACAGCAAAGAACAAGCAACACTCCGACTGCGCGAGCGTGCGGTGCAGGGTTAAAAGTCTGTTAGTATAAGGCTTTATGCCTAAAATTTGTACCTTATTTACCAGAAATCTGCTGTATTTCTCAAATTATTTCTAACTTTCCCCATCTGCTCCTTTTTTCCCTTTCTCTTATCTACCGTTAGATGATCTAATAATAGGGTTTTCTACAGATTCACGATATTTTTGTACTTGTTCTGTGTAACCAATGGGTAGCACCGCTTCGACGTTTTCATGGGGACGGGGGATAATTACCCAAGACTCCAGAGTGCCACCGTGTACATTTGCAGCTGCTTCTACACCAGCAGCCATAGCGGTTTTTACTTCGGAAACATCACCACGAATATTGACTGTAAAGCGCGCACTACCTACTCGGATATAACCTACCAAGGTTACTCGCCCAGCTTTTACCATAGCATCAGCCGCAGCTAATACGGCGGGAAAGCCTTTAGTTTCTAATGATCCAACTGCCTGTAATGACATTTTATTGATTCTCCTTTAGGAATATAATTATGCGGCTTTTGGGGTACTATCCGTTAATTCTAGGGGACTCTGACCACTATTTTTATCATCAACTGCTTCAAAAGATGCGGAAGGGTTCAGATTTTTGGGTGAAGTGAATGGGGAGAATCTCTTCTACATTTTCGGGTGGGTTAGGAACTATATAATAAGTAATTACTTGGCCACCGTAGGTTTGTTCACCTGCGGCGATGCCTGCGTCTACGGATGTTTTCACTTCGGCGACTTGGCCACGAACGGCCACTAGTAAACGACCACTTTCTGCTATACCATAATAAACGATTGTTACAGCCGCAGATTTTACCATAGCGTCTGCTGCTGCTAATACGGCGGGAAAACCTAGAGTTTCAATTACGCCAACTGCCATTGGCATGGCTGCATTCTCCTGATTGGGAAATCTTTAGTAATTTTAATTGTACGGGGGTTTGGCCTCTATTGTGACATTTGGAAAAATTATTTTGGTGATGGGGCGGTGGGGTATAGGGTGTAGGCTGTAAAAGTAATTTTAGATTCGTTTTGCTCCTGAAGCCCTTTACATCTACAACCAAGTTCTATGTTTCCGAGTTTTCTGCCATCTACAGTTAATCAGCTGACTGAATCGAGTTCCATTGCTCTAGCGCAATGTATCCAGTCAGAGGCGATCGCTACTCCCCTATCTGATGAAGCTATCATTACTACCTATGTTAATCAAGGTAATGGCGGTACACCAATTTTACTCATTCACGGTTTTGATAGTTCTGTCTTAGAGTTCCGGCGCTTATTACCATTACTAGCGGAAAAAAATGCGGTTTGGGCGCTAGATTTATTAGGTTTTGGGTTTACAAGTCGGTTAAAAGGAATTTCTTATAGTCCCCAAGCTATTAAAACTCATTTATATTGTTTTTGGCAAAAGCTCATTAACCAACCTATGATTTTAGTTGGTGCGTCTATGGGGGGTGCAACGGCTTTAGATTTCACTTTAACCTATCCAGAAGTGGTGAAAAAACTAGTTTTGATAGATAGTGCAGGTTTAAAAGCGGGTTCACCATTGAGTAAATTGATGTTTCCCCCCTTGGATTATTTAGCAACGGAGTTTTTGAAGAGTCCGAAAGTGCGCGATCGCATTTGTCGTACTGCTTACAAAAACCCTGATTTAGTTTCTGTAGATGCGGTATGCTGCGGTGCTTTACATTTAGGAATGTCTAACTGGAATCAGGCGTTAATTAGTTTTACTAAAAGCGGCGGTTACACAGCTTTTAAATTTAAGCAATTAAATGAAATTAAAGCACCAACAATAATTTTGTGGGGTGATAATGATAAAATTCTCGGAACTGGAGATGCGAAAAAATTTAATACAGCCATTCCCCAAAGTAAATTAATTTGGATTCAGGATTGTGGACATCTCCCCCATGTAGAACAACCACAAATTACAGCCCAACATATTTTAGAATTTTGTGGTTAATACAGCAGGAGGCAGGAGGGAAAGCTTTTTCTTGTCTGAGTTTTCAGTTTCAGTTTGTACCTCATTTACTTGAAATATGCTGGAAGTTGAGTAATCAGCTATTTGGGAAGGTTTAGGAAGATAAGAATATTTATCTAACATAACCTTACCTCCTGCCCCCTGCCTCCTTACGCTAGTCATATAACCAAGTATTTTTAGAAAAATCCTCTGGGGTTTCTGCTTTTCGCACTGGTAAATTAGGAGCAAGATGGGATTTTCTGTAAGTGAGTTGAGAATTGATTTTTGGTTGAGAACTTGGTTGAGGTTGTTTTACAGATTTCTTCTCTTCAATTAATTGAGAATTAGCTGCTGCTAGTTGTAATATAGTTTGTTTAGCTTCCTCTAATTCCTGGGTGAATTTTTCAGTTAAAGCCTTTTGTTCTAATAATGCAGTTTGTTTAACTGTTTCTAATTCTTGGGTGAATTTTTCAGTTAAAGCCTTTTGTTCTGATAATATGGTTTGTAAACCTTTAATTTGTTGCTGAAGATTAACTTCTTGTATTTGCGCTTGTTCTAGGCTGGAATGTAAATCTTTAATAGTTGCTTCTAAATTCGCTATATCTACTTTAGATGTTGTTTCTTCAGTAGTAGTTTCTTCAGTCACAATAGTTTCAGCAGTAATATCAATTGTTCCTTCTAGATTTGATAAATTAGGCAAAATTTCTGTAGACATTTGATGATTCCCTCAAACTATATTTTTCAACGTTGTGGTGATAACTTGGTAAATCCCACACCCAAGTATCTGATTAAATTTTAGCAGTCAATTAGCAACACTGTTTAATTTTGAGTCAAGCTAACAGCTAAATTAACGGCAATAGTCGTCTTTCTGACTCCCCCCTTTACCGTTTACAATGGTTATGATTTTCGCTACTACTTCCTTTTCATTCAGCCTATACTAAAAATATACCGCTATTATGTTACCTGTAAAAAAATATTTGGGGTATTATCAAGAAAAAGTTAACCATCGAACTCTGATCAGCAGTTGTGCAAAATTAATTTCCTAGCTGGGAATAGGGAACAGGGAACAGGGAACAGGGGGAATAAGTTATGTAATTAATTCTGCCTAATTACTTATCAATAGAATTAAGTGTATGAATATTTACTTTTTACTAGAACAGTAGGGTGGGCATTTATAAGTAAAATTCTTAATCGCAGCTTTTAAAAATTAACATTGGGGTTGAATTTTAGTCCCCAGAAATTAAAATGAGGAAGATGAGGAAGTAATTTTTTATTCCCTCTTCCCCATTTTTCTGGACTAACTCCAAGGAGATGGAATAGGGACAGTTGATAGAATCTGTCCAGCCATTAACCTAACGGCTGTTTTGCCACAGGAGGGACATTCTACCTCTTTGTAATCTGCTGGTGCTACTTCCACCTGAATTAATAACCCTTGTTGACAGTGCCAGCACTCACAAATCACCCTACTTACAGGTTGGTCACAGTCAATAATCTTGACGTGTTGGAATTTCTGGATTTTTTCTTTGTTATAAGGCTTGCGTGGTTTACTACCATCACCGTATTTTCGTGGTTTAATAAACTCGCTGGACTGTTGGGGCTTTGTTTCTTCACTTGGCCGTTGAAGTTTGACAACTTCAGCAGGTGGCTGGGGTTTAACAGCTTCAGCAGGTGGTTGAGGTTTAACAGCTTCAATAGGTTGATCAGGTTTTGTTTCAGTGCTTGACTCTGGAGGCTTGGCCTTTTTAATTTCTCTAATTTCCATTCTTGTCCTCTCCTAATTCAGCAATATATCTCATGCTAGTGCTATCTGTTGTTGAGATGCTCAAAATAGTTTAAAATGCCGTTGAAAACTTACATCTGACAGCCGCACTACAGCATTTACAAAACTTAAAATATCTCAATTCTCGGTTACACTCTTCTGATGTTGTTTCTATCCTCATTTTTTCATAAAAGCAAAGTTTAACCCTTTTGTCACCATCTATTTAGTTAATAATACCGTATACTTAAAGATTAATCAGCCAATATTTACTACTTTCATCAAATATTGTTAGAAGACAATGAATTTTAAGTTATTTAGTGCATTATCTTTAGTTAGTTACTTAACTTTTATTGTAAATGTGTTTTTTGCCTCTACCCTTACATCTGTAAATCAAAAGAAGTAATTGCACTGCACCCGGTTGTTTTCTCAAGGCTAAAAATGAAACTTCTTGGACTTATTTCCGCAAATATTTTCCAAACTATCTGCAAGGTACACGATTTCCCATTCCTGATACCATAAATAAAGAAGATTGTCAATAATAAAGATGCTGCAAAACTATAATTTTAAGTTTAATTCTTCCACTACCTTAGAAGCCCTACAAGCGGGCAAATGTGAACCTTTTAGTTTTTATGAGGCACGATTAAACCTATTCAATCTTTCAGTAATGGCGGACTATGACCAGCTGGTGTGTCTTCCTACCCTCACCGCCATTGATAAATACTGGTATCAAATTGAAACAGCCCGTAAAGTCCTCCGACAACTGGGAGGACGTGCATTATTAGCTGATGAGGTTGGTTTAGGTAAAACTATTGAGGCGGGATTAATTTGTGCTGAATATTTAGCTAGAGGGATGGTACAATCTTTATTGGTACTCACTCCAGCTTCCCTAGTTTCCCAGTGGCAACTAGAATTAAGTGAAAAATTTAATATTGATACTATCACCACAGATAATCGTGACCCCCAACAACCTGTAGAAGAATTTTGGACTCAAAACCCCCGCATTGTTGCTTCCCTAAATACGGCTAAATCTGCTAAACATTTCTCCCATGTTACTAGTCGCACTTGGGATTTAGTGGTGGTGGATGAAGCGCACCATCTGAAAAATCGCACAACTCTGAACTGGAAGTTGGTAAATGCTTTGCAGAAGCGGTTTATTTTGATGCTGACTGCTACTCCAGTCCAAAACTCTTTAATAGAATTATTTAATCTGCTAACTCTGTTAAAACCAGGACTGCTACAAACAGAAGCCGCATTTAAAAAAGAATATGTTGACTCTCGCAATGGGAGGATACCGAAAAACCCGGAAAAACTGCGTTCTTTGATGCGGGAGGTGATGGTGCGAAATACTCGCGCTTTGGTAGATGTAAAGTTACCGAAACGCTTTGCCACGACGATGATTGTTAACCCTAGCGGTGGGGAAGAAAAACTTTATCAGGATTTAAGTAATTATTTGCGTTCTTCAACAGAAAAATTAGATCGGCTTTCTCGGACTAATTTATTAATGCGTGCTGGTTCTTCTCCTGGTGCTTTGGCGGAATCTTTAAAGCAACTAAGTCAACGTTTACCAGATGATGAAGCATTAAAATCTTTAGCTAGACGTGCAGCGCAAGTTAAGCAGGTAGAAAAAGCGAAAGCATTGGTAGAGATGTTGTCTAAATCACGTCAAAAAACCTTAGTTTTTACTACCCATAAAGCCACAAGTGCTTATTTAGCCGAGACTTTAAAAGCAGCAAACATACCCTTTGCAGAGTTTCAGGGGGGGATGTCGTTAAAAGAAAAAGATGAAGCGATCGCCACTTTTCGAGATAGTGTTTCTGTACTGTTAGCATCGGAGACGGGGGGAGAAGGTCGGAATATTCAATTTGCGAATGCTATTGTCAATTATGATCTACCCTGGAACCCGATGAAAATCGAACAAAGGATTGGTCGTATTCACCGCATCGGACAAACCCAAGATGTATTTATTTTTAACTTTTGTTTAAAAGGCAGTATTGAAGAGTACATTTTGAGGATATTACATGACAAAATTAATATGTTTGAGTTAGTTGTGGGAGAAATCGAGACAATCTTAGGCAATGTAGATGATGAATTTGATTTTAGTGAAATTGTCATGGATATTTGGTTAAAAAATCAGAAAACCACAGAATTAGACACAGCATTTAACCAATTAGCCGATAATTTATTAAAAGCCAAAGACCAATATCAACAAGTACAAGAATTAGACGAAAAGATTTTTGGCGAAGATTTTGAAGCGTAAGGGATGAATTGAATTAAAAATGGTTGCAGATCCAATTATTTCCACATTAGAAAAGATTATTTCATTACATGATGGGATAGCAGAACCAGCTAATGATAACACATTAAATGTGTTGCTGACTGACAGTTTAGCCTCATTACTTTCTTTACCAGAAGACATTACTTTTACCACAAAAGCCGATGTTCCTGAAAGCGTTTTTGTTAGCTATCATTCAGAGATTTTAAATAAATTATCGGAATTATTAGCCGTCAAAGGACAGATTAGTGCTTTGGGGGTTAAATACGATGGTTACTTAAAAAATACAGGTTTTGAAAAACTGTTAACGGAAACTTTTGTCGCGCAAAATGGTTTAATTAAATTTGTCGAGGCTAAACCAGCAACCACTCGTTACATTTTATGTAATGTAGCTTACACAGCTAACGCAGAAGAAAAAAGAGTCGGTTTAGTGTCTTTTATTATTAATGAACTGACAAAAGTCACACCTGTAGAAATTGGTGACGCTTTATTTTGGGAATCTGACAGAATCGAAATTAATGAACAAGAACAGCCGTTAGGAATATCTTTAGATGAATTATTATCGTTAATTGAAAATGAAAGTGAATTATTAATTGGTCAAGCTTTGGAAAATTGGCAAGCAAAATTAACTAGAGCTAGAATTAGAGATGAAGACAGGCTTAAAAATTATTATAACACAATTAGCGATGAAATTCGGCGCAAGATAAAACTGAAAAATTTAGAAGGGGAAGATAAAGAAAAAGAATTAGGAAGAATAGAAGCCACAAATAAGGAATTAGAAAGAAAATTGTTAGATGTCAAAGAACGTTATACAATGAATGTGGAAGCTTGGTTACACAGTGCTTTAATTATTCATTTACCAACGGTACACATTCAATTTTCCCTACAAAGAAAAAAAGCCAAACGCATTGTTACAGCCGTTTGGAATCCTTTCACAAAAATTATTGAACCGATACGCTGTGAAGTTTCCGGTGCACCTGTTTATGATTTTTATTTAGATGATACAGATGCCAAAATTATTTCATCAAATGTTTGGAAGAAGTAAAGAGAATGTGAAAAATGACAACTGGAATACAGAATAATAATTATTTAGAATTACTCAAATCTTTTCCTCCTCGTCCTATTACTAATGAGGAGGAGTTAAACGCAACTCAAAAAGTAATTAACGCATTAATTGATCAAGATGAGTTAACACCAGATGAACAAGATTATCTCAATGTTTTGGGTACTCTAGTTTATGAATATGAAGAAAAGCACTTTACAATACCAGATATTTCTGGAGTGGAGTTACTCAAAACTTTTATGGTTGAATTTGATTTGTGTCAAAAAGATTTAATTTCCATTTTTGAAACTGAATCAATTATTGCGGAAATTTTAGATGGAAAACGTCAACTTACGGTTAACGACATTCAAAAACTAGCAGATTTTTTTCACATCTCCCCAGAAGCTTTTTTTGAAAGATAATCAAAATAAGTTTGTGTTAAAGATGTGTTAAATGTTTTCTATCTGTTCACCCATCTTCTGTTCTAAAATTTCTAATAAACTATCTACATTTTTTCCTAGTTTTTGAAAACAAGCGGGGGGTGGGGGTTCTGGTGCAAATTGAATTAATTTGATTTCACCTTTTCCAATACCAATCATTACAACTTCTGTTTCTGGTTGGTTATTATCAATAATTCCTAATAGTTCTTGGAGGCGGTTTTCTACCCTTTCATTTAATTTTTCTACTTCTACTTTGGGACAATAGACAAAATGTGGTGATGGTTTTAAATCAATACCTATTGTACCCTGGATGTTGCCATTTTCTAACCACAACCCCCAAAATAAAGCAGCTAGTTCTTGCTGATTTTCTTTGACAAATCTATCTAATTGTCTCCGCCATTTGTTATCTTCGGTTTCGGGTTGGGTACTACTAAACATAAGCGATTGAGAATTAAAAATGAAAAATTCAAAGTTAAATTAAAGCAGATTTGAGGTAAAGAAGGTACAAATTTTAGGAACAAAGCCTGATACTAATAAACTTTTAACCCTGTTCCCTGTTCCCTGTTCCCTGTTCCCTGTTCCCTATTTTAAACCAGATTGAACACGCCACAGACTGGCATAGATGCCGTTTTTATCTAATAGCTGTTCATGGGTTCCAGCTTCTACTAATTGTCCCTGTTCCATGACATAAATACAATCAGCATTACGGATGGTAGAAAGACGGTGTGCGATCGCTATCGTCGTCCGATTTACTGTAATCTTTTCCAAAGAACGCTGGATGGCGGCTTCTGTTTCATTATCTACTGCTGAGGTCGCTTCGTCTAGAATCAGGATTGGGGGATTTTTCAGCACTGCACGAGCGATCGCCTACGGCGGGCGTTTCGCCATCGCTATCCTTTGTTTTTGTCCTCCAGATAACTTTTGCCCCCTCTCCCCGACAATTGTCTCATATCCTTGGGGCAATGTTTGAATAAATTCCTCCGCTTCCGCAATTTTTGCAGCTTGGATAATTTGTTCATCCGTAGCGTCAAATGTCCCATAAGCAATATTTTCCGCTACTGTCCCATGAAATAAAAATACATCTTGACTGACTAAACCAATACACCTCCGCAAATCCCGCAGGTTTAAGTTTTGTAAATCAATCTGATCTAAAGTGATTGTACCGTTTTGAATTTCGTAAAAACGCAATAGAATTTTAATTAATGTACTTTTACCTGAACCTGTCGCGCCTACAATAGCAATTGTATGTCCTGCGGGTATATCCAAAGATAGATTTTTAATGACAGGTGTTCTACCCTGATAAGCAAAGGTCACATTAGTAAATTCTATTGCACCCCGCACCATATCTACAGGTAAATTAACATCACCGGGATGAATGGTAATAAGTGTATCTAATAAATTCATTACCCGATTAGTAGAAGCCATAGCCCGTTGATATAAATCAAAAGTTTCTCCTAACCGAGTTAAAGGCCACAGTAAGAATTGTACAGAAAAAACTAACGAACTATAAGCACCTACCGCTAATCTTTTCTCAATTACTTGTACTCCCCCAAACACCAACAACACAGTAAAACCAATTAAAATCAGCATCCGAATTAGGGGAATAAAGGCCGCAGAAAGGGAAATGGCTTGAGCATTACTAACCCGATAAGCATTACTATCTGCCTCTACCCGTTTTGCTTCATAATCTTCAGCCGTAAAACTTTTAATCGTAGTGATGCCGCTTAAATTATTAGTTAATCTACCATTCAGTAAACCCACCTTTTCCCTCATGTCAGCATAGCGGGGTGCAAGAAACTTCTGGAAAGTCAGCGAACCCCACAAAATAAACGGCATAGGTAAAAGTGCCATCCATGCCACACTAGGAGCTAAAATTAAGAAAGCTCCGCCAATAACTACAATAGTTGTAGTAACTTGGATAATGTCATTTGCTCCTACATTCAAAAAACGCTCTAACTGGTTAATATCATCACTCAGGATAGACATTAAACCACCTGTACTGCGTTCTTCAAAGTAGGCCAATTCCATTTCCTGTAAATGTTTATAAGCATCTACACGGAGGTTATGCTGAATATTTTGAGCCAAATTACGCCAGAGTAATTCGTAATTATACTCAAAATAGGATTCCAAAATCCAAGTAATAACAGTCAGTGCAGCTAAAACCAAAAACTGCCAGAAAATATTCTGAATTCCTAACCGAGCAATGATAGAATCTTTTTGTTTAACCACCACATCCACAGCAATACCAACTAAAGCTGGTGGTGCTAAATCAAAAAATTTGTTACAAATAGAACAAATGGTTGCTAACCAAATTTGTTGAGTATACTCACTACCATAATTCAGTAAACGCTGGAGTGGATGTAGAGAATAGAGTTGTTTTTTTGATAGATGAGGTTGAGATGCTATAGTCACAGAAGTTTAGAGTTGAATGTTATTAAGACTACTAAAATTCCCTTATTGATTAATCCTGAGTGTGAAATTTCAAGGATGAAAATTATTTTTCCTGCTTGCAAATATAGACACAGTATAGCAAGCCTGAATCACTGATAAATAATTATATTTCTCTTGACCTGTTTCCCCTTTCCCTGTTTCATCTCCACCCTGATCAATTATTTGTGCTATTTTACTCAAGAATCACCAGATTACAGGAGAGGAAAAATTGAGAAATCAGCAAAATGTCAATTGGCAAGCGAGCGTAATTGGAATTATATTAGGAATATTGGTACTGCTGGCAGTCAATTCCTATGTGATTATCAACCCAGGACAAGCAGGAGTGTTGAGCATTTTGGGTAAAGCCAGAGATGGTGCTTTAACAGAAGGGTTGCATCTAAGACCGCCATTTATCTCAGTAATAGACGTGTATGATTTAACAGTACAAAAATTTGAAGTACCAGCAGAAAGTTCCACCAAAGACTTACAAACAATCACAGCCAGATTTGCTATTAACTTTCGCCTTGATTCTCTGCAAGTAGTAGAAGTAAGAAGAAAACAGGGAAGTTTGGAAAATATTGTCTCGAAAATTATTGCTCCCCAAACCCAAGAAGCATTTAAAATAGCAGCTGCCAGAAGGACAGTAGAAGAAGCCATTACCAAGAGGAGTGAACTAAAAGAGGATTTTGATCAGGCATTAGGCGATCGCTTGGAGAAATATGGCATAATTGTCCTAGATACCAGCGTCGTTGACTTGACATTCTCCCCAGAATTTGCCAAAGCAGTTGAGGAAAAACAAATTGCGGAACAGAGAGCACAACGAGCCGTCTATGTAGCACGAGAAGCCGAACAAGAAGCCCAAGCAGAAGTTAACCGTGCTAGGGGTAAAGCCGAAGCCCAAAGACTACTAGCAGAAACACTCAAAGCCCAAGGAGGGCAACTGGTTTTACAAAAAGAAGCAATTGAAGCTTGGAAAAGCGGCGGTGCACAAATGCCAAAAGTCCTCATTATTGGCGAACAAAACAAAAGTAGTGTTCCCTTCCTTTTCAACTTTGGGAATGTTCCAGAATAACCTTGATTTTAGTCAAAAATACTAGTAAAGTGAGCAAATCTCACCCCCGACCACAGGCAACCCTAGACACATAATAAATTCAGTATATGTCTACTCCCAATCATTCCAATCTCACAGTCCAAGACGCAAAGAAAATTCTCAACAAATTCAACTGCTTAGATATCGCCCCAATTCTCAAACCCTCAGAAAAAGTTTTGATCTGTAAGGCTTTATTGTTAATGACAAGCCTTTCTGATTATCAAATTTTGGGAATTTGCGCCGAAACAGCACAAGAGGGAATTTTAGCCATGAAAACCTACTCCCGCGCCTTCGGTTATCAAGCACCCAATGATTTACCAACCCTGGAAGGTCCCGTTTATATCAAATTAAACGGCAAAAATGGACTATGTTACATTGATTCCTATTCTGGACATCACCGGGGAGTTTTGGTATCTTGCCAATCTTATCAACCGGGAGGAATAAACGAAATGTATGGACATCTACCCCTGGATTTATTTGTCTAGAATTCAGCAATTTTTTTTAGTGCGTTAACTCAGGGTAACGCACTTTAATTTTACAAAAAGGCAGGAGGCAGAAGGCAGAAGGCAGGAGGCAGAAGGCAGGAGGCAGGAGGCAGAAGGCAGAAGGCAGGAGGAAATTAATATTAAATTAAAATAATGCCGTTTTTTGTATTAAAACTCTTAGGATT
Source organism: Nostocaceae cyanobacterium (assembly GCA_035299225.1). Classification (GTDB taxonomy): domain Bacteria; phylum Cyanobacteriota; class Cyanobacteriia; order Cyanobacteriales; family Nostocaceae; genus DATGXB01. Next base: position 19,336 of record DATGXB010000130.1, read on the forward strand.
TTTATTCAAAAAAATAATAGTATAATTTATAATTATTCATGGTTTTTAAATATCATTACAATCACTAGAATCGCCATTGATATAGTTGAGGCTGGTAAGGTGTAATTGATGATGAGTAATTAATGATTACTTTCTTGTTATATCCTGTAAATCCTTAAATCCTGGACATCATCTCGACTTCGCTCGATAACCACCTGATTCAGACATTTTCCTTAACTAGCAACTTACGTTACAATATACAAAATTAACTAATGACTAATGACTAATGACCAATGACTAATGACCAATAACTAATGACTAATGACTAATGACCAATAACTAAATAACCATGAGTATTATTACATTACAATCAGTTAAAAAAGACTTTGGAATTAAAGAAATTTTAAAAGACGCTAACTTTAGCTTAGGAGAAACAGATAAAGTTGGTTTAATTGGTACTAACGGTTCAGGCAAATCCACCTTATTAAAAATGATTGCCAAACTAGAACCAATTGATAGCGGTCAAATTTTAGTTAACTCCGGGGCAAAAATCATTTATCTACCCCAACAACCAGAAATTGACGAAAATCGCACAGTATTAGAACAAGTATTCGCTGACTGTGGCGACCAAATGCAATTAGTTAAAGACTATGAAGAAATTTCCGATAAATTAGCCCATGATCCAGAAAATGATCTGTTAATGTCGCGCCTTTCTTCAGTCATGCAAAAAATGGATTCTACAGGCGCATGGGAACTAGAAACAAATGCCAAAATTATTTTAACTAAATTAGGAATTTCTGACTTTGATGTAAAAGTTGGCACACTTTCCGGCGGTTATCGTAAACGTATCGCCTTAGCCACCGCCTTACTTTCCGAACCCGATGTACTCTTAATGGACGAACCTACAAACCATTTAGATGCACTATCTGTAGAATGGTTACAAAGTTACTTAAATCGGTTTCGTGGTGCACTTTTCCTCATTACCCACGACCGCTATTTTTTAGACAAAGTTACTAACAGAATCATTGAAATTGATCGCGGAGAAATTTACAGTTATTCCGGTAATTACTCCTATTATTTAGAGAAAAAAGCCTTAGCAGAAGATTCCGCCGCAAGCAGCCAGCGTAAACATCAAGGCGTATTAAGAAGAGAATTAGAATGGCTAAAACGTGGACCCAAAGCCAGAAGCACCAAACAAAAAGCCAGAATCCAACGCATCGAAGCGATGCGAGAAACTGAATTTAAACAAAGTTTAGGCAAAGTAGATATTTCCACAGTTAGCCGCAGAATTGGCAAAAAAGTTATAGACTTAAAAAACGTTTCTAAAGCTTACAATGACCGCACCTTAATTAATAACTTTACCTACGAATTTAGCCCAGAAGATCGAATTGGAATCATCGGCGGAAATGGTGCGGGAAAATCAACATTAATGAACATCATCACCGGACGTATTCAGCCAGACTCAGGAAATGTAGAACTTGGTAGCACCATTCATATTGGTTATTTTGACCAACATTCAGAAGAATTACTCGAAAAAATCAACGAAAATCAACGAGTAATTGATTACATTAAAGAAGAAGGGGAATTTGTTAAAATTGCTGACGGGACACAAATCACCGCATCCCAAATGTTAGAGCGATTTTTATTTCCTGGTAATCAGCAATACGCACCAATTAATAAACTTTCTGGAGGAGAAAAGCGGCGTTTATTCCTATTACGGATTTTAATGGGTGCGCCGAATATCTTAATCTTAGATGAACCGACAAACGATTTAGATGTGCAAACCTTAACCGTATTAGAAGATTATTTAGAAGACTTTACAGGCTGTGTAATAGTTGTTTCCCACGACAGATATTTTTTAGATCGTACAGTAGATAGAATTTTTGCTTTAGAAGAAGGAGGAAATTTAAAACAATATCCTGGTAATTATTCAGTTTATTTGGATTACAAACAAGCAGAAGAAGCAGCCCAACAACAAACAGCCAGCAAAGAAAAAGAAAAAACTGCGGTTGAGGAGAAACCAGCAACCCAGGTTAAAGATAATGAATCAAATAAACGCCGGAGATTATCTAATTGGGAAAGAAAAGAATTTGAGCAGTTAGAAGGTAAAATTGCTCAATTAGAAGCCGAGAAAGCAGCCACCGAAACAGCAATGGCCAATACTCCACAAGAAAATTACAGCCAAGTGCAAAAATTATATGAACAGGTGGAAGCACTAAAACAAAAAATTGATCTAGCAACAGAAAGATGGTTAGAATTAGCAGAGATGGAGTCTCAATAATTACTTTAATCTTATGTCAGATGATCAACAAATTGCGGTAGAATTTCGTGATGTCACCTTAAAACGTCAACAGCGTTCCTTGGTTTCCCATCTTAATTTTGCCATCAACCAAGGAGAAGCCCTGATTTTATTGGGACGCAGTGGAAGCGGGAAAACTACCACCATGAAATTAATTAATGCTTTGTTAAAACCCACACAAGGCCAAGTTTTATTTTCTGGTATTGCGACGACGGAATGGGATGAGATAAAATTGCGGCGAAAAATTGGTTATGTTATTCAAGAAACTGGTTTATTTCCACATTTTACCGTAGAACGCAATATTGGTTTAGTTCCCAAATTAGAAGGATGGACTCCTAAAAGTATTAAAAACCGAGTCTATGAATTATTAGATTTAGTGGGGTTAGAACCACAACAATTTGCCCAACGTTACCCGCATCAACTATCAGGAGGACAAAGACAAAGAGTAGGAGTAGCTAGAGCACTAGCCGCCGATCCTCCTGTATTATTAATGGATGAACCCTTTGGCGCTCTTGATCCTATCACTCGGTTTGAGTTACAACAAGAGTTCCAACGCTTACAACAGGAATTAGGGAAAACCGTTGTTTTTGTAACGCATGATGTCCAAGAAGCGTTGATTTTAGCTTCTCGAATTGGTGTAATGTATGAAGGGGAACTAATTTTTTTGGGTACGACTGACGAATTTATCAAGTCTAAGCACCCAGAAATTCAAGACTTCCTCAAATGTCTGCATTCTGTGAATACTGGTTTATGAAAGACTTTTTTTTAATCAAATATGCGCCGGAAATTATCCAACACAGTTTAGAACATCTGTTTTTAGTGGGGATATCTATTAGTATTGCAGTTTTAATTGGCCTGCCTCTAGGAATTATCATTACTCGTCAAAAACATTTACGTCAGCCAATTCTTGGCATAGCTAATATTTTACAAACTATTCCTAGTTTAGCATTATTTGGTTTACTAATTCCTCTGCCAGTGATTGGGGGAATAGGTGTAGTTCCGGCAATTGTGGCGTTAACATTGTATTCATTACTGCCAATAATTCGTAATACTTACACGGGAATTATGAATGTAGATGCGGCAATTATCGAAGCTGGCCGGGGGATGGGGATGACAGATAGAGAATTATTATTACAAGTAGAAATTCCCTTGGCTATTTCGATAATTTTAGCAGGAATTAGGGTAGCGATAGTGATTGGAATTGGTGTAGCGACGATAGCGGCGGCTATTGGTGCGGGTGGTTTAGGTGTGTTTATATTTAGGGGAATTGCGGTAGTAAATAATCAATTAATTTTAGCGGGTGCTGTACCTGCGGCGACTATGGCTTTAATAGCTGATTGGGGAATTAGTTGGATAGAAAAGAAGTTATCAGTTAAATATTAGGGGGATTTAGGCAGATGAGAAAGTTAATTTTATGGGTGTGTTTGAGTTTAGTAATTATAGTAGCGATCGCCTCTTGTAATTCTACCTCACAAACTAGCGGTAGTAGTAACATCATTATTGCTGGTAAAAACTTCACTGAACAAGACGTATTAGGGGAGTTATTAGCCCAACAAATTGAAGACACAACCAACTTAAAAGTAGATTTCCGCCCCCGTTTAGGGGGTTCTTTTGTATGTCATAATGCCCTCATTTCCGGGAAAATTGACGGTTATGTAGAATATACCGGAACTGCTTTTGTAGCAATTTTACAAGAAAAAGTAATTAATGATCCTAAAATAGTTTATGAGAAATTAAAACAGCTTTATAATCAAAAATTTCAATTAGAAGTAATGCCAAGTTTAGGCTTTGAAAATACTAATGCTATGGTAATTCGCGGTGAAGATGCCCGACGTTATAATATTACCACAATTTCCGAATCTGCACAACACACACCTAAATGGCGTGCAGGTTTTGGCTATGAATTTTTAGAAAGAGAAGATGGTTATTCAGGTTTTGCCAAAGTCTACGGGTTACGTTTTGCAAAACCTCCCCAAATCATGGATTTAGGTTTAATTTATCGCGCTATTTTACAAAAACAAGTAGATTTTATCGTCGCTTTTTCTACTGATGGGCAACTTTCCCGCTTTGATTTAGTAGCATTAAAAGATGATAAAAAATACTTTCCTCCTTATGAACCTGTACCTATTTTTAGACAAGAAACTTTAAAAAAATATCCCCAATTACGCCAAGCTATTGAACAAATAATTGGTCAAATTTCTACAGATGAAATTCAAAATCTCAATTATTTAGTTGAGGGAGAATTAAGGGATGTAAAAGAAGTTGTGAGAGAATTTCGTAAATTTAAAGGATGGGCTAAAACGAAAAATACAGCCCTGAAATCAATAAATTAAAGGGTGGGCTAAAGCTACAAATTAGCCCTGAAATCAATTTCGGGCTAAAAGCTGAAGTCATCTAAAAGATGACTGAGATAAATTCTTAATCCGTTTTAACGGGTTTTAGCTTTCAGCCGGAAATTTATTTCACGGCGTTTTTAAAAATTGCTTTATTTCTGCATATCCTAGAATAATTTTATCTAACTGAATAAAAGAATGACAATATTCTTCGCTTAGTTATGGAATTATATCAGCTTCACAAAGAGATAAAATAGTATTAATAAATGCTTTTAACTCAGGACAAAGATTAACAGAAATCATTAAATTTTGTCCTTTTAAAATTTTAGCAGCGTCACGAGTTTTACTATAACTGCGTTGACATTTACCTGTCTCAAATACTTCTTTAATTCGATATGATGGGGGGTTGCCATGATTGACTTTTTCTGGTAAACTTCCTGGTAAACTTTTATTAGATTTAGCTAATTCTTGAATAGTTGACCAATAAGGTAAAAGCCACGCTTCAAAATCATGTTGTGCCACATGAGGATAAAAATTAGCATTATTTCCTACCCATTCTCGCATTTTTTTCTTAGCGTCTTCTCCATCCTCAAAATCATTAGTTCCTGTATAAACATCAGTTAAAGCAATTACGGCATGATAATTATCTTTATTGAGTAAATTTTCTACAACTCTTTTAAGTTTTTCAGCTTTCGGGATGCGTCCATTATAAGGAATAAAATGAAGTTTGGGCATTCTATTTTGTAAAAACTGTTTAAGGAAATCCAATAAAATTTGCTTGAAAGCCGTTTCCGTTGCACCCTCAACTAAAATTGCTATTTTCATGGACGACCACCAATTAAATTCATTGCCCAAATTTCATCTAAACTATAATCTTCTAACCAGTGTGCTAAATCAAAACTATCACCCCACTTCATTGTTGTTAGTCCATCTTCTGCATCACAAACTAATACTTCTTTTGGTTCTAAAAATCTAATTAATCTATCGGAATGGGTAGCGACAATTAATTGAGTTCTTTGAGATGCTTCGCGCATGAGATCAACTAATAATCTTAATAACTCTGGATGTAAACTAACTTCTGGTTCATCAATCAAAGTTACAGATGATAAATCTGAACTTTGTAGTAATGTCACTAACCAAAGAAAGCGTAAAGTTCCTTCAGAAAGCTGATGCATATAGAGAGGTTTAGAAAAGTTTTTTTCTTTCCAAGTCATTGCCAAAGTTCCAGCCGCAACCGGAGGAAAACCTAAACGTTCAAAATCAGGAAAAGCAGCTTTTAAGGTATCTTCAATTAATTCAAATCTTTCTGGGTCAGTTTCTCGTAAATAATAAAGACAGGAAACTAAATCTTCACCGTTTGCACCCGGTAAAGTTGCTGGCCGCATTGTTTGAGGTAATCTAACTGGGCTTTTAGGTGCAACATTTAACGCCCCATAAAATGTACATGAAGCTAAACGTTTCCGAAGATCCTCTGGCTCTTTGTACATTTTGGGAACTTGAGACAGAGAAGTTTCTAATGGATTATGATCCCAATTTGGACGTAATAGTTTTTCATCTTCAGTGCTGAAATACTTAATATCTAAGCCACGCGATTCAATATGCTTAAAGGGGTTACTTGCCCAAGGATCATTTTTCTGAGTAAGTGTCTCTAAGGTAATTTCATATGCAAAACCTTTAAGAGCAACTTCTAGGTCATAATTCAGAGGTGCATGACCTGGTACAGTCATTGACAAAGAAATTGCTACACTTGTAGCCTTATCGCGTGTGATAATATCACTAAGGCCACCTAATTCTGAAATTCTGTTTCCTAACTGAGCATTAGCTGATGCTGCTAAAAGTGAAAAAACTTCTAGAAGGGAAGTTTTACCTACACCATTAGCACCAATCATAACTGTTAGAGGTCTATCACGCATATTGACTTGTACATTATACAAGCGGCGATATCCTTTAATGGTTATTTTTCCAAATGAGTTCATAATATAGGTTTTAGCAATTGCTTTTAATTCTTACTTTATCATTTGACAATGTTAATTATTCTCTACTGTAACAATTAAACTATATTTTAGGTTACTATGCTTACAAGAAACTGAATCTTAACTTGTCTATAAGTAAAACTTGTTATATTAAAAAATCTGCAAGAAATTACTTATGAGTGATTAGAACAACAAAACGTAAAAATGCAACTAATTACTAAATTCCAACAGGTGGTTTTTTCCGTTGTTTCTATTGGTGTAGTTTTCTACAGCCAAGTTGCAACAGCGACTATTACCGTACCCCTACGCAGTAAGAAGGGAATGGTGGTTTCTGCACATCCTTTGGCTAGTGAAGCGGGGGTGAAAATGTTGGTTAAAGGGGGGAATGCGGTTGATGCGGCGGTGGCTACTACTTTCGCTATTTCGGTGGTTGAACCGTTTTCGGCGGGTATTGGTGGGGGTGGTTTTTTATTATTTCATGATGGGAAAACTGGGGAAATTAAGGCTTTGGATTTTCGGGAACGAGCGCCCCTAAAAGCTACTAGAAATATGTATCTAGATGCAGAGGGGAAAGTAAAGCCAAATGCAAGTATTAATGGTTATTTGGCTGTGGGTACTCCGGGAACAGTGGCGGGTTTGTATGAAGTTCATCGGCGTTACGGTAAACTGCCTTGGCGGGATGTGGTGCAACCTGCGATGAGTTTGGCTAAAGATGGTTTTACTATTAGTAATCGTGTAAGTTGGCGTTCTTTATATGTTAATCAAGACCGTAAACAAGCGATTTTAAATAATCCGGCAGCGAGGGAAATTTTTACCCGGAATGGGGAATTTTATCAACCTGGAGAAAAGTTAATTCAAAAGGATTTGGCTAATACTTTAGAATTAATTTCTATTAATCCGCGTAGTTTTTATAATGGAAGAATTGCCAGACAAATTGCCGATGATATGGCGAAAAATGGCGGTTTAATTTCTTTGAAAGATTTACAAATTTATCAACCAATTTGGAGAAATCCTGTTTGTGGAAGTTTCCGCCAAGCGCGTGTTTGTTCTATGCCTCCGCCTTCTTCTGGTGGTGTGTTGTTGTTGCAGATGTTAAATATTATCGGTGCAACTGATTTAAAATCTCTGGGTTGGCATCACCCAACGGCATTACATTTGTTAGTAGAAACGATGAAAGTTGCTTATAGCGATCGCACAGAATATTTGGGCGACCCGGATTTTGTCAAAATTCCTACACAGCAGTTAATTAGTCCTACTTACGCTCAAAAACGCCGTCAGGAAATCAACATGAGAATAGCTAGACCTGCAACGGAAATCAAGCCGGGTTTGGGTAACTTTCCCCGACGAGAATCTCCTGAAACCAGTCATTTAAATGTGGTTGATGCAAATCAAAATGCTGTCAGTTTAACTTTTACCGTTAATTTGGGTTTTGGTGCAGCAGTAGTCACACCGGGCACCGGCATAGTTTTAAATAATGAAATGGATGATTTTGCGATCGCACCCGGAACTCCCAACGCTTTCGGTTTACTGGGTAACGAAGCCAATACCATTGCACCCCGCAAAACTCCCCTTTCCAGTATGACACCCACCATCATCACCGAAAATAACCGCCTACGCTTGGTTTTAGGTTCTCCTGGTGGTAGTACCATCATCACTCAAGTATTGCAAGTTATCCTCAATGTTTTGGAATATCAAATGGATGTAGGTGCAGCCGTGTCCGTCCCACGCATACATCACCAGTGGCAACCGGATTTGTTATTTGTGGAAAAATGGGGTTTAGATATTTTGACAGAGGAAGATTTACGCCGACGAGGCCATAAAATTGAGACTAGAACACCTTGGGGAAATATTAATGCGATCGCTATTAATGATGATGGTACCCTAGAAGGTGTCACCGACCCCCGTGGAGAAGGAGAACCCAGAAGCTTCTAAAAAACGCAACTATTGATTATTGCAAGTTTGACAAAAACAAAAAAGCTTTCTTACCTCCTGCCCCCTGCCTCCTGCCTTCTTGCACTATGAATTTTGCACCATAGACTCTGCGGCCACGCTACCCCCAAACTCGCTAGACCTGGCACTAGGAACTAAAGTCCAACCGGCTTTTAGCAGTTTTTGATAAGTCGCCCAACCTTTAGAACCCCCAGGAATGCGATAATCAGGGACTGCATATTGAGGAAAAGCAGTATAAGGCCGCCAAGGCTGACCAGGGGAAGTTTGCAAATACAAAACTTTCTCATCATCGCTAGTTGGCGATTTGGATAACCAGCACATTTGTCTCTGCATGGCAAACTCCTTTACTGTTAGCTTATGTTGCATGATGACAGGCTATTGTTCCGCACTGCCTCACTCCTATGAAATACATTCGTTACCTCCTATTGAGGCAACATCTATTATGACTATTTACAGTTGGTAAATTACTTAAAAATGATTCGCTCCTGTAGACGCTAGTCATGTTCTAGAAAAATCAAAAAGAACAATAATCTGTCCTTAGTCATTTATTTTGGAATTATGTTTTTTCCATGTTAGCCACGGTTTTTGTAATTGTGTGTAACAATCACTACGTTTTTTTCAAATTACAGAAATTTTATATATTTGCTTTTCTGTTGATATCTATTAGTTTTGGTTAATTAGGGAATGGGGAATAGTCATTAGGGAACAGGGAACAGGGAACAGGGAACAGGGAACAGTCATTAGTCATTAGTCATTAGTCATTAGTCATTAACTTCCCCCCTGCTCCCCTGCCCCCCTGCCTCTTTCCTGCACTCCAAACTCTGCACACCTATCAGCTTATCTAACCGTACATAATTTATCGCCAACAATATTGCGAATATCAGCAACTAGCTGATTGTACTTAGCATCAGATAGAGCAGGTTGTGAATCTTCTAAACAAATTGGCTGATCTAAATTAATCCAAGATTTACAACCACCATATTCCGGTAAATAGGGAATATCTTTCACTTGGGGGAGTTTATAAGTTCGCAGCAGAAGGACAAATAACGGCTGGCGCGATTTCCATTTTAGGCGATCGCTTATAAAATGCTCATTCCAAATATGAAACGGTAATAACTCCCTCACCGTTGACTCATCAGATACAGGTAGAACATCAGTAATTTTTGCCCAGCTACCAATCCGAATCGTTTCAGGATGCCAGCCAGATGTTACTGGGTTTACAGAATCAGCATACTCCGCCTTGAGCATAAACCCCTGCTGATGTTCATAAGTGGGATACAGTAAAACTTGCTGATTTTCTACTTGAAAGCGTCCCCCCTGTTCATGAATGCCACCTTTACGCAGCAACATAATTGTTTTACCGCTTTCTAAAGTATTAATGGCTACAGCCCATTCTTTGAGCGCATTAAAAATAATAGTTGGTTCCATGAGCATTATCTACTGTAAATCAGATTCAATATCTACCAAAAATCGCTAAATTAGAAACTACCTGCAAGAATAGCCTAAAAAGCAATTATGGAAAAACGCACACTAGGTAAATCGGATGTAAAAATTACACCCATCCTCATGGGTACTTGGCAAGCTGGGAAAAAAATGTGGGTAGGCATAGAAGATGAGGATTCAATTCAAACCATCCGTGCTGCCTACGAAGCCGGAATTACAACTATAGATACAGCTGAAATTTACGGAGATGGACATTCTGAAAGAATTGTAGCAGCTGCTGTGTCTGATGTGCGAGATCAAGTGGAATATGCCAGCAAAGTATTTGCCAACCATCTCAAGTATGACCAAGTAATCGCGGCTTGCGATCGCTCTCTAGAAAATCTCAAAACCGACTACATTGATTTATATCAGATTCATTGGCCATCTGGTTCATTTAACAGCGAAATTGTTCCTATAGAAGAAACAATGAGAGCTTTAAATGATCTACAACAACAAGGCAAAATTCGAGCGATCGGCGTTTCTAACTTTTCCCGTTCACAACTGGAAGAAGCTACTCAATATGGACGCATAGACAGTTTACAACCCCCTTATTCTCTGTTTTGGCGATACGTGGAACAGGATGCTATGCCCTATTGTGTCGAAAATCAGATTAGTATTTTGGCTTATTCACCCCTTGCCCAAGGATTATTAACCGGAAAGTTCACACCTGGACATAAATTTCCCCCAGAAGACAACCGAGCCAAAAATAAACTCTTTCAAGGTGAAAATTTCCAACGTGCCCAACAAGCTTTAGACCAACTTCGTCCCATAGCAGAAAAACATAATTGTACTTTAGCACAACTAGCCCTAGCTTGGTTAATTGCCCAACCCCAAACTAATGCCATAGCAGGCGCTCGTTACCCCCAACAAGCCCAAGATAACGCTCAAGCGGCCAATATCCATCTTAGTACAGAAGAACTAAAACAAATAGATCAAATCGGGCGGACAGTAACAGATCATCTTGGTGATAACCCTGTAATGTGGAACTGGTAGAAAGGATTTGTATAGAAATACAAACCTAATATTGCCAAATTCAACAAAATGTCAACTTTAGTAAACAATAGATTCTCTCTTTTCAAATCGTTGTATAGTTAGATCATCAAGGACACAAAACAAATACAAAACAACCAACTAATAGGGCAAACGACATATAGTGTCCCCCGTCGCCAGCCCGGACAAATTTCAGCATATACCTCAAAAAGTGGCTACCCAGTTAAAACAGCAAAGCCAAATCCCAAAGCGGAAAAACAGTCAAATGCTGAGTTTGTAAGTTTTGATATCCACCCTAGTTTTGAACCTCAATTAACTAATTTACTTTAATCCTTTGAAACCTGTGAACTCTGTGAAACCTGGCCACCCTGGTCAGGTTTTCAGGTGAGAAGCAATATTTTTGAAAGCAAGAATAGAAATAATATTAAATTACTCAAACTGAATAATAAAAGTTAAATATTGACAGAAACCCAAATAATAAATTATCCGGTGTTGCATAATTGTGGGATGGTTTTTGAGTGTAGAGACGTTCCTTGACGTTCAAACAAGGGTTTTGGATTTATGCAAAATCATTTTCATCCCTAAAATCAGCAACGCCAATTATCCAATTTCATAGGGTGCGTTAAGGTCGTGTAACGCACCATCCTAGAACAATACAATTTCCAGGTTTCCTACTTTCCGTGCCAACACACCCGACAAAAAAGGATATTTTTTTAATTGGTCATCTCTAATAGCTTAAATTATAGACTTAAGTCGAAATTTGGAAATTTTGCAATAGCGAATACAATGGAATAGCAAAATAAACAACTGAAAAATTATAATGCAAAAATCTAGTTTTTGGCAAACAATAGCTATACCTGGGTTTATGTCTATGCTTGTGGTTGCTTGTGGTAATCAAGTGACCCAAAACCCTCAAACAGTTAATAACTCTCAACAAAATACATCTAAAACACAAATTGATTACGGTGATATAATTGTTCAAGAAAAATCGGACTATTTAATGATTCCTGTTTATATCAAAGATGAAGGAGGATTTTTTGGTAGTTCATCTTATAAAAGAGGAGCAAGTACCAATAACTATATATTTGAACGAAAGGAAGACGGAGAAACAAATATTCTATTAAACAAAAAAGCCATTATTGATTCGTTTCAACTCTTAGAAACTCAAAAGGCTGATCCAAAACAAACAAACCTTTTTTTGCTATATAATATCATTGACAAAGACACTAACGAAGATAAAAAACTAGATCAAAATGATGCTGTTATTGCTTATATTTCTGATTTGTCAGGCAAAAACCTAAAACAGCTAACACCAAATAATACTAAAATGATAAATTCGGTGTTGTTGCCTAGCCAAAATGCAGTAATTATTAAAATTCTCAAAGATACAAACAATGATAAAAAATTTACTTCCGAAGATACAGTTAATTTTGTGAGAGTTAATCTGAATCAACCAGAAATAGGTAAAGAAATTATTACTAATAAATTAGATCAAGAGATTAAGTCATACATGAGTAAATAAGATAAAAGAAGCAGGAGGAAAGACGCAGGGGTGCAGGGGGCAGGGGAGAAGAGGCAGGGGGGCAGGGAGCAGGGAGCAGGGGGGAAACTAATGACTAATGACTAATGACTTTCAACACCCAATCTCGTAAAAGTTGATTTACTTGTTCTGGTATTTCGTCATGGGGACAATGCCCTGCTGAGAGAAAATACTCTGTTAATTGGGGATAATATTCACGGAATTTTTGAGAACGTTCCCGCGCATTCATCCAAGGATCGCCTTCTCCCCATAGCAGCAATAAAGGACAAGTTAATTTATTTAATAATGTGTCTACCGTTGCACCTTGGGGAGTGCTAAAAACGGAAACAAAGACATCTAAAGCACCTTCACTATATGCTGGTTGTTGAATTTCTCTCACTAATTGCTCAGTAATAGCACTTTGATCAAGATAAACTTTTTTTAAAGTTCGGCGAATTACCCAACGTTGCCGTACATATTGAAATAATATAAATTGGGCAAATCTTTGTTTAAACATCCATCTAAAAGAATTACCAATTAATTTTTGTACTGGTTGTTTAGGTGGTTGAATTTGACTTTGAATTGCTTCTGGTTGACTAAATGGCCCGGCACTATTGAGTAATACCACACCGGCTGCACTTTCTGGATATTCAGCAGCGACAGATAAACAAGCATAACCACCGAGAGAGTTACCGGCTAATACAGTTTTTTCCCCAATAACTTCATGAATAAAATCATGTAATTGCTCGCGCCAGGTGTCGCCACTATATTGTAAATTGGGTTTGGCAGAACGTCCAAAACCTAACATATCAATGGCGTAGACTTGAAAATCTGGAAACAGTCCGGTAATATTCTTGCGCCAGTGGTCTGTAGATGCGCCAAAACCATGTACTAACAGTAGTGGAGGTCGTTGGGGGTGTTTTTCCCCAGCTTGGACGTAGTAAACTTTATGGCCACGCCATTGCCAATACTGTCCAGGAATAGGAGTTGTAGAGGGAGTTGTAATCGTTTGCATGATAATTAAGTTCTTAACACTTCTTAATATTCTTAGCTTACCAGCCAATTAGAGATATGAGAGAGGTGGGGGGTAGAAGAGGCAGAGGGGCAGGGGAGCAGGGGAGGTAGGGGAGGCAGGGGAGAAAGAAGAATTAATTAGCCTATTGTCTATTGTCTATTCCCTGTTCCCTAATGACTAATGACTAATGACTAATGACTGTTAAGAGTTCCCTGTTCCCTGTTCCCTAATGACTAATGACTAATGACTAATGACTAATGACCAATGACTAAAATAATTACGGGTAAGACTCAGCTTTTAGGTGTAATTGGACATCCTGTAGGACATTCTTTATCTCCAGTGATGCACAATGCGGCTTTGACTAAGTTGGGTTTAGATTATGTGTATTTACCATTTCCGATCGCACCAGATAATTTAGAAATGGCGATCGCTGGTTTTGCGGCTGTTGGGGTAGTGGGTTTTAGTGTGACTATTCCCCATAAACAGGCTATTATCCCTTTTTTAAAGCAGGTTTCCCCCATTGCTGAAGCTATAGGTGCAGTTAATACCGTGACTCGCCAAGGTTGTGGCTGGGTGGGAACAAATACAGATGTAGAAGGGTTTATCGCTCCTCTAAAAAGCACTTATCAACAAGATTGGCAGGGGAAAACAGCTGTAATTTTAGGTAATGGTGGGGCTGCACGGGCGGTGGTTGCTGGTTGTGTGCAACTAGGTTTAACTAAAATTCATGTTGTAGGGCGCAATTTACAAAAATTGGTGCAATTTGCTAAAAGTTGGCAAAATTCGCCATTTACAGATAAATTTCAAGTGCATATCTGGGAAGACCTGCCAAAATTAATGCCTGAAGCTGATTTATTGGTAAATACAACACCGTTAGGGATGTATCCCCATGCAGAAGTATCACCTGTCAGTGAAGCGGAACTACAGTATTTACCATCAGGGGCGATCGCCTATGATTTGATTTACATTCCCCAACCGACGAGGTTTTTACAACTGGCTGCTAAACAAGGTGCGATCGCTATTGATGGTTTAGAAATGCTAGTCCAACAAGGTGCAGCTGCCTTAAAAATTTGGCTACAGCAGGAAAATGTCCCTGTAGAAGAAATGCGTTACGCCTTGAAAAGTTATCTAGCTTTGGGATAGGGAGAAGAGGCAGGGGAGCAGGCGTTCCGTGAGCGGAGTCGAACGGGGCAGGGAGCAAGGGGAAAGAATTAAAAACCAATAATTTGTATGAGGTTAGCGGTGAAATGCTATGAGGATGATTGAGGAAATCATGAATCCAAAATCTAAAATCCTCTCTTTCCCCCCTGCCCCCTGCCGCCTGTTCCCTGCTCCCTGCCTCTTCTACTCTACTCCTACAAAGTCAACTCCTGCCCTTGGGCATTATAGAGGAAAACGGGTAAGCCTGCATTTTGACTGATGATTGCTAGTGCAGAGCGCAAACTTTGGAAATGACTTTGCATATCAATACCTGCGTTAGAACCCTCTCCGGCTATGGCTTTTTCATACTCAGAGGTTAAACGAACTGTGATTCGTTGATTGTCCAAAGTAAAAGTACAAAACTGGAAATTATTGTTACAGGCTTTATTTAAGTCAATGCGGGTTTGTGTTAGGTTATTAACTAGCTGTAATTGGGCTTGGGCTTGGGTGAGGCTGGTTGAATAAGGTTCAATTAAAGGTTGCGCTTGACTATAATAAATGCTATCTGTAGGAACTTTTTTTGCACTGTCTACAGCTTGTTTCCAAGAATTTACGGCTGCTTGCCATTGGTTTCTTTGTTCAAAAGCTTTAGCTTGATTAGCCGCACTGATGGCTCTTTGGTAGTCTTGGGTTGCGGCTTGTTCTCTGGTAGCACGATTGCGGGATAAGTTGAGTTTGGGTTGATATTCTGCTAATAGGGTTTGTGCTTCTGAGTATGCAGCACTATTTTGAGGAATGGCTTTCAAGCTATTAATGGCTATCTGCCAAGTATTTTGGGTAGTTTGCCACTCGTTTGCAGATTTGGCTTGAGATTGGCGTTGTACGGCTGTGTTAGCTACTGCTTTCGATGCATTTAATCTCTTAAACCATTGTTCTTCTGATATTAACTGTTGATTGAGTGTTTGTAATTTCTGTTTGTATGTGGGTAAGTTTTGCTGGGCTAGGCCATATAGTTCATTATTAGGTTTAATGGCTTCTAGGGAAGCGATCGCCTTCCGCCATGTATTTTGTCTGGTTTTCAGTTCTTCTATACTATTAGCAGGGTTTTCGCCGTTCCGCATGGCCGCCAGTCCTTGCCTTAACCCATTGATGACATTATCAATATTTTTCAACTGAGCATCAAAATCAGTAGACAATGTTTGCGCTTGTTGATGACGAGGAGACCAACCAGGAATACCATCTAAATCAGCGATCGCTGTTTTGATTTCCTCTTGTAATCTCACCAAATCAGTGATTGATTTAGCTTTGCGGATTTCTTGTGGCAGTTCTGTATTCTTCAGCTGTTCAGCGTTGGTTATTTCTTGACATTCGGAAATTACACAAGCTTTAGCTAAGAAATAACCACCACCCCCAAATATGCCTACAACAGTGAGACCCATGCCTAACATGATTGGTATAGGTGGTAACTTGGGTTTCTTTTGTCCTTCTTCGAGTAAGTTTGGTACACCTGCCAGGGGATCAAATACTTCTTCCTCCATCTCATTTTCGCTATTCAGGAAAGATGAGGTATCGAGGGAAATTGAAGGAAAGGGTAAATCAGATTGGGGGTTTGTAGAGACTGAACCAAAATTACCATTAGGTTCTGAATCAATTTCCACAGCATCGAAAGAGGAAAAACCCTGATTCTCCGTGGCAAAACTCATGGGAGAATCACTAAATGAATCTACTGAACCAAAGGGATTGCTGGTTGTTTCCTTTGTTCCCAAATCTGTATCTGTGAATGAATCTACTGAACCAAAGGGATTGCTGGTTGTCTCCTTTGTTCCTAAGTCTGTATCTGTGAATGAATCTACTGAACCAAAGGGATTGCTGGTTGTTTCCCCTGTTGCAAAAGCCCCATTTGAAACTGATTCTATGGTAGCTGAATCAAAAGGAGAGTCCAGTGCTTCTATTGAATCAAAGGATTGAATAGTAGTTTGCTTGGCTTCAAAAGCTTCATCTGTTAAAGAGTCTATCGAGTCGAAGGGCTGAACAATTGTGTCCTGTGTTCCAAAACCTGTATCTGTGATTGATTCGATGGTGGCTGAATCAAAAGGAGAATCAGTCAGCGACTCTATGGTGTTGAATGGATTACTAGATGTGTCCTGTGTTCCAAAACCTGCATCTGTTAAAGGATCTATATTCAGGGGATCTAGTGTAAGTGATTCAAAAGAGTTATCAGTTACAGGATCTGGATCTGTGGAAGCGAAGGGAGAATCTGGTATAGGGTCGAGTGTGAGTGAACCAAAAGAGTTGTCTGTTACAGAATCTTTTACAGGTTCTAAGGGAGAATTAACGGGAGGTGAAGGGATAGCTGGTTCTGGTGGTGAGAAATCATTAGGGGTTATGAACAGGCGATCGCTTTCTCCTCGAAATACAGCTTCTTGCTGGTCTTGTTGTTCTTCTTGCTGTATTGGTAACTCTATATTTACATTTTGTTTCGCATAAGGTAGCTTTTCCCCTTCTTTTCTGACAAATAATTGTACCTGTTGTGATTGGCTAGATTGCGCTTTGAGTGCTTTAGTCAATACGGCAAAAACCCGATCGGTATCAACCATTATGCCTTGCGGGTGTTGAGTTAAAATCATTAACTGCCCGTTTTGAACGGCACACTTCACTTTAAGAATATTGCCAGAGGGAACTTCTGTTAGTAATTGTTCCTGTAAAACTTCGGATAAAAGTTGTATATCTTCCTGTTGAATGGCTATTTTCATAGGACTTTACTGCGAATCTTCTATAATGTAGTTTTTATTATTCAACCAAAGGAATTAACATCACCCCTATTGAGAAGTTATTTTTACTTACAGTGGCTGTTAAATCCAGCAATTAACCCTTGAGTTACTTATGCATTGAATTGATACATCATAATATATTTGTCAAGTAACAAAATTAACTTACTGCCAATTCTAACCCATGTTGATGGAACTCATATATATTAACCTTCGGATGGCTTTGCCAGTGCTGAAGAAAATTATATGCTATGAATTTCCTCGTATAAAGGGCTGCGGTAATAGTATAGTGTTGATTTTGTTGACCTGGGGCTATGAAGTCGTAAATCAACATAGCCTGTTTTTAATCAATATATTTTTATAGTATCGCATTTGACGATAAATTTTAGCCAAAGGAATAACGATATGGCAACTAAAGTTACTTAAATATTATCAATAGTTTAAATTTAGATGCAAATCTTTTACTGCTTCCCATCAGTATTGGGCTGGGGTAAAAGGCTTGGAGGTGGTGATTAAATGTTTTTCTTGTCCTTTTGCTGTTCTCACTTTTCTGCTCATGGGAAAAGTATTGCATAATAAACGCAGTTCCATTAGATTTCTAAATATCTATTGGAGGTACAATAACTCTGAACACAGAGCAGGAAGCAGATTTGCTCACATATCGTTTAGGATAAATATAGTATTCTAAAAAATAGTGAGGGGGGAAAATTCACTGAGATATTTTCTGGTTTTACATTTGAGTGATACCAAGAACTTAACTCTAGAAATAAATTTACTGCTCTAAACTGAGTTCAATACTGAAGGCAATAAAATTGATCAGTGTAAGATAAATCTTCCAAGATAACAAAGACTTGATCCTGAGATCAAAATGCGGAAATATTAAACAGCACTCCAAAAGGCTGGAAAATCAAGAATACAAGGTGTGTGTCAATGGATTTGTTGGAGTACCAAGTTAAAGAATGGTTCGGAAAGATGGGCATTCCTGTGCTACCATCGCAAAGAATTGAGCATCCCACAGATTTAAAACGATTGAAAATTCGCTACCCAATTGTTTTGAAGTCGCAGGTACATGGAGGGGAGAGGGCAAAAGCTGGTGGTGTGAGGATTGTGGAAACAACAATAGATGCGATCGCAGCTGCCCAAAATATCTTTAATTTACCCATTTGGGGAGAATTACCAGAAGTATTACTGGCAGAATCTAAATATGATGCCCAAGAAGAATGTTATTTAGCTGTAGTTTTAGATACGGCTATCTGTCGTCCAGTGCTGTTAGGTGGCAAAGAAGCCAATATAGATTGGGACTCAGCCGGAGATAAAATGCAGTATGTGGTAGTAGAACAAGAATTTTCCCCATTTTATGCGCGACGTTTGGCACTAAAGATGGGTTTACAGGGAACACTGATGCAATCGGTAAGTGATGTTATTGAAAAGATGTATCAGCTGTTTGTACAAAAAGACTTAGATTTAGTGGAAATTAACCCCTTAGCTGTGAGCACTAATGGCCAGCTGATGGCACTAAATGGTAAAGTCAGAGTTAACGAACGAGCAATTAAGCGTCATCCAGATATTGCCCAAATCGCTGCTAAGTTAGCTAGTAGCCAACATCGTCAGGAAAATAAAAGGTCATTAGGCGACTGGCAAAGTTTAGAAATGCCAGGGAAAATCGGGATTTTAGGGAATGGTACTGGTTCAGTGTTGACAACTTTAGATGCCGTGGTTAATGCTGGAGGTAAACCGGGTTTGTGCCTCAATTTACGCCATGCTTTTTTAACTGATACCACCCCCACCAGTTTTAGCGATCGCCTGCAAATCGGTTTACAGATGTTAGCATCTGATAAAAGTATGTCGGTGATTTTAATTAATTTCTTGGGTACTATTCCCCAATTTGAGCAAATCCCAGAAGTAATTAACGAATTTATTCACTCTACAAAGTCATTAAACAATAATGGCAACAAAAACAAGCAGGGACAATTACCCCGCTTAGTCATCCGTCTAGCTGGTTCTGAATTTGATAGTACGAGATCATATTTAACTTCTCTAGATATTCCTAATGAGGGGTTAATCATTGTAGAAAATTTAGACACAGCCGCAACTACAGCAGTTAGGCTGGCTAAGTTGCCTATTTACAGAAAATAGTCATCAATTGCAGATTTTGAGGGTATAACTTTCTGCTGTTTAAATCATCAGGGTGACTTTTATCTCCACATTTAGATGGTGACTCATAAACATAAAAAACACCAAATTAAAAACACTGACGGCCTCATTTGCATATTTATCAAATAGAATCTCATATCAACAAAATTTGTTGTACTTTTTATGAACTTAACCCCAGATAGCAAAGTTATTATTCAAGGCTTTTGTGAATTTATTTCCCCTATTAATATTACCCAGATGAAGGCTTATGGCACTAAATTAATTGCCGGCATTAATCCTGGATATGGTGGGCAAAAAATGTATGATTTGCCAGTATTTGATTTAGTAGAGGAAGCAGTAGCAGAATTTGGGTCAATTGATACTACTATCATCTGCGTCCACCCTTATCAAGTTTTAGACGCAGCCTTAGAAGCGATCGCCGCAAATATTGGGCAAATTATCATTATTTCTGCTGGTGTCCCCCCTTTAGATATGGTGCAATTATTACGCCGCACTGAAGCCGGGGAAACTTTAATCATCGGTCCCAATAGTCCGGGGATCATTGTTCCCGGTAAAATTCTCTTAGGCACTCAACCTAGTGAATTTTATACCCCTGGAAAAATTGGCATTGTCAGCCGTAGCAGTACCTTAACCTATGAAGTAGCTTGGGAATTAACCAAAGCAGGTTTAGGTCAATCAATTAGTGTGAGTATTGGTAGTGATGCCATTGTGGGATCATCTTTTTTACAATGGTTACAAATTTTAGATGAAGACGACACCACAGAAGCGATCGTTTTAGTCGGGCAACCCGGAGGAGGCAGCGAAGAAGCAGCAGCCCGCTACATTGCCGAAACCATAGATAAACCAGTAATTGCTTATATTGCTGGTATACACGCACCAACGGCTAGAACTTGGCAACAAACCGGCAGTTTAGCCGCTATTATCGAATGTGATCCCAATTTTGGCACAGTTCAAAACAAGTTAGCCGCCTTTAAAGCTGCCAATGTTCCCGTAGCTGAAAGTCCCAGTCAAATCCCAGAATTATTGAAAAAGGCCGTGATTTAGGAAAAGGGGAAACTGTCAACCGTAATTTCCACATAATAACTCGGAACTTCGAGCAAATAACTCGGAACTTTGAGCAAATAACTCGGAACTTTGAGCAAATAACTCGACAGTTCGAGATCAGAACATGAAAGTTAGTATTTGGAAGCGATAAGTTATGTATAATTAGATAAAATTGCACATAATCAAATACAAAGAAGGATTAACTATGTTTAGTGGGTTTCGTGGCACTGCTGGAAATGAGTTAGGAGAATACTTACCAAATGAGGAAGCTGAATTACAGGAAGAAAGTGAACGAATACAAGCCAATAATCAACAAGAAGCTAAGGAAAAATGTGATCAAGTAGCAAAAGAATACGGAGGTATAGAATCAAAAGCTGAACGTATAGATAAAAATCTCTATGATTGCAAATTTAAGGTTTGGAGATAAAACGTAATGAATGATTTACTTTATTCAGCATGGGAGGGCAACCCCCCAGAAGTCTACTATATTGCTCAACCCATGCCAAATTCTCCTAATCTAAATTTAACTGGTGGGGGAACAGCAATAATGTCATTAGAACATTATTTACTAGACTTAGAAAGTGATATCAAAAAACAAAAGGGACATTATTATGCTTTTGTCTCAGGCTTTTATAATTCACAAGATGAAGCCGACATTTATACATTAACAACTTGGCAAGTTTGTTACCCAAATGATGGAACTTATGAAGCTGTAGTTATTCTTTATTATTCTGCATTAAATCCTTATCTGACAATTAGAAAGCATTATGGTGAAGAAGCTTCTCAAGAATATTTAGCTAGAAATGCTGCTATTACAGCAATTAGTAATGCTTTTACTTAGATTATTTGGAATACAGTTTTATCAACTTTCTGTTAAAGTTTTTCCATTTTTTATTCAAGATTTTGGATTTTAAATTGTACAGTCTAATACCATTTCACTTTGATAATGATACAAATACTCTCAACAGGACATGGCAGTGCCATGTCCCTACTCAATCCATAATTATCAAAGTTTTTGGGAAATGGTAGAAAATTCAAAATTCCTGCTTACAGCAAGTTTCAGGTAGATGAGGTACAAAATTTGGGAACAAAGCCTTATGTGAAGAGACTTTTACCCCTGTTCCCTGTTCCCTGTTCCCTGTTCCCTGCTTAATTTTTAATTTTCATGGTATTTTTCCAACAATTTGGGTAGATAATCATAGCCATCAACCCCAATAATAGTAATGATTTTTGGGCGATGTTGGAGTAATAAATCTTGAAATCTTTCTGCTCCTATTTGTCCTTTGAGAATTGTTAATAAACCGGCGGCTTGTCTCCATTCACGGGAGGCAATTTGTTCTAAAAGGTACATTCCTAGACTGCCTGTGTAAATTGCCTTTTCATAATTTTGCAGATTGTAATAAGCCTCAGCTAAATAGGATAAATTTCGTCCTTGTAAATATAAATCACCGGAAACTTGGGCAGTTTTAAAACCATCTTCTAAATATTTGATGGCCTTTTGATTTTGTTCGGTAACTAAATACGCAATCCCCAAACTATTTAAACATAAAGCTTTACTTTGAATATCACCTAAATTTTCCGAAAGTTTTAAACCTTGTTCCAGATAATTAATTGCGGAAGAGTAGGTTTCTGTATCAATATTTTCTAGTTGTTGGGCTTGCATTACCACACTATAACCCAGATTAACTAAGGCGTTAGCTTCTCCGTTTTTATCACCAACTTGCCGACTAAAAATTAATGCTCTTTGACTGTAATTTATAGCCTCTGAATAGTTTTTTTCCTGAACAGATGTGCGGCTTAAGTGATTGAGATTGGCAATTTCACAAGTGCGATCGCCTGCTTTTTGGGCAATTTCCCAGGCTTGTTGATGAAACTTCAAAGAACGGGCATATTTACCCAAAGCTCGCTGAGAATAGCCTAAAAGGGTGAGAATCCGGGCTTTTTCTTGTGTTCCCTCCACCGGACGCAATGGCCCATCTAAATAATCCAACGCATCCCGCAGATAACTACCGGAAAAGGAAGCGAAAATCCCCCCATACATGGGAAAATATGGACGCTGGGCAAAGGTGCGGAGTGTTTGCAGCATGATTTGAGAAGCTGCATTGCTGTATATTTCGACTTGATTATGAAAAGCACTAGCTAATTGACTCCAAATAATGGCAAAAGTTAAAAAGGTAGAAATTGATAATTTGGGTCCAGCTTTGACATCATAAGCCTGTTGATCAAACCAACTGACTAAACCCCGTTGTAAAAATTGTAAAATGATTGTCAATTCTACCCAATCACAAAGAGTAATGGCTTGATAACTTTGAGCAAATTCAATTGGTGATTTTTCCAAAGCTAGATGTTGAAAAAATGCTTTGGGAAATTCACTAGATAATAATTTAGCCCAACTTCCCCAAGGTCCATTTTCTCCCGGAACACCCCCAAAACCTAAACTTTCCTTACGTTCATACATCCAACCCAAGAGATTTTCTTGTAATTTCTGCCAACTAATTACACCCCGATTAATACCATCTGCTATTAACTGTAAATCTGGGTTAGCTGGGGCAAATTGCTGTAAAGATTTAGCTATTTGTTGTAATTGGGTTAAATTCAGGGAATACTTTTGATTGGGGTCAAGTATACGCAATAGAACTGTTAAACGTTCCTCATTACTAGCAATGGTTACTTCTCGCACAGCTTGAGAAATTACCTCTGTGGCTTTATGATATTCTTGCCAACGTTGCCATTGAGCCTGAATCGTTTTGATTGCCCTTAAACTGCGGGTGGCTTTGGCTTTTTTGAATTCATCAATTTCTTGATCTATTTGCGCTTGGATGGTGTTGAGGCGATCGCTCAAAGCTAACTCGAACACCTCACCGGTGCCAGCCGTAATCCCTTTAAGCAAGATTTGATACACCATTTCCACAGAACTAATTTTACCCTTGAGGGTAGTTTCCACAATTTCATCAATTAACGCGAGGTAGCGATCGCCTAAGGCGGGCGCTTCGCCATCGCGTAAAGGCAGTGAGTCTGACACTGTAGCTACTCAAGAACGTCACAATTATTGTAATTGTAGATGGTGCAAAATTTAAGAGAGCGATCGCTTGTAATGGTAAATTAGTGAGATGTGATTTTCACTCAGCCCCTTAATCTTGGCTGAAAATCGCTACTCGCAGTAATATTAAGATTTATTACTAACTCCGATGTTTTCCTTTGGTATTGAACATGAAGTTGCTTTCCTGAACCGAGAAGGAAAGTTTGCTGATTTCTCCTGTACAAAATTTGCCGACTTTCAGCAGATAGTTGATCAACTACCCATCTACCCTAACGACTACCTACAATTACGGTTAGGTGATGCAGGAATCAAACAAAAGCGCTGGTACATCGAAGGATTTGAAAGATTTGCTGATTCAGACAAAGTAATAGACTGTGCAGTTAAAGGCATAGAAATCAGAACTACCATTCATTCTAGTATTCAGGGAGCGATCGCTGAATTAACAACCAGTTTTCAACTATTACGAGAAACCGCTAGTAATTTTGGATTTACACCAGTTCTCACCAGCTTTAATCCTTACACCTCAGTTTTTGAACCTCATCCCCCATTAAACGATTATGAAATCCAACAATTACAAACTTATGCCGATGAAAACACAGCTAATATTTACATGGTAACTTATGGGCCAGACCTAAATTTATCTGTAGCAGATTTACCCATTGAACAACTAATTGATGTTGGTAAAAAACTCACTTATTACAGTCCTTATATAGTGCCTTTTAGTTATAGTTCACCTTTTTATCATGGGCAGGTATGGGAAGGTTTATCAGTGAGAACATTTAACAGAACTGGCAGAAGATCAGCCACATTAGTTTTTGTTGCCAAGGAAGAACAATTAATTAAAAGTGTCCCCTCATTAACCAAAGTTGCCAGAATCCCGGCGGAAGTAGGTAGAATTGAATTTAAAGCTTGTGATACTTGTGATGATTTTCGGATCTATGCAGGATTATTGGCATTATTAAAAGGCTTAATTTTAGATCAAACATTATCAGGACGTGCCATTATTCCTGATATTAATTTACATCAACTTTCTGCCAAATTTGCTTTTGACAACGAGGACATTTTTAGCAATGCCTGCCAAGTTTTACAAGCGGCGGAAATAGCTTTAAAAGATGATCCCGACCTGAATTTATTAACACCAATCAAAGAGATTTTAACCAACCGGCAAACCCGTTCCCATGAACTAATTAAAATCTTTCAAAATGTTGGTTCAATGGAAGAAACCCTGAAACAAACTTATTTGTAGAAGGCAGGGGGGCAGGGGGGCAGGGGAGAAGAGGC
>DATGXB010000131.1:0-3004 GCA_035299225.1 Nostocaceae cyanobacterium
GCAGGGGGCAGGGGGCAGGGGAGAAAGATGAATTAATTCCCTAATGACTAATGACTAAATATTTAAGAATGGAAAAAATTGTAACAGTAATTTCCGTATTCGCAGGAGGAAGATTTGGTCACGGATTCGGGGGTCTAGTTTTGGGGGTGGGCTGGTTTGTAGTTGTGCTTGTAGTTGGGCATATTCGGCGGCTGTGAGCTTTTGCCCATTAATAGGCGATCGCGCTTCTGTAATAATTTCGGTTCTCAATATCTCTTCTGGTATGTCCTCCGGTGGTGGTAAGGCTATTACTCTCGTCTGCCAATACCCTATTAATCCTACTATCATACTACTACTTAAGCCTAAAATCAGAAATTTTATACTTTTCATAAATTTAGTTATTAGTCTTTAGGGAACAGGGAACAGGGAACAGGGAACAGGCAATAGGCAACAGGGAACAGGTAATAGGGAACAGGCAACAGGGAACAGGCAACAGGTAATAGGTAATAGGTAATAGGTAATAGGCAACAGGAAAAGTATTTTTATATTCTTCTTTCTCCCTGCCCTCTGCCCCCTGCCTCCTGCCTCCTGCCCCCTGCCTCCTACTTCACAAACCTGGCGGTAATGCTTCACCACAAATTTGATGTATTTGGGCTATTCTGTCAAATAACCAAGGATATTCTTGGCGATAGGTGGGTATTAAGGCTAGGGGACTGAGCAAAGCAGCAGCACTAATATCTGCCACACTCAGGCGATCGCCTACCAAATACTCTCTATTTTGCCAACGTCTGGATAATTCCACCAAAGCTTGATTGAGCCTATTAGTAGCTAATCTTACGGTAGCTTCATTAATACCATACTGTTTTCTCACTACCTGAATTACTAACTGACTCATCAGTGAGGGATCAATTTCTTTTCCTGCTCCGGCTCGAAACTGATAGTAAACGAACCTTGTCGCTACACCTATACTTTCATCTAACCAATCTTCTAACATCCAGGCTTCGCTTTGGTGTTCTGGGTTGGGTAAAAATAAAGCTGGTTCTGGCTGATAGCTTTCCAGGAATTTGATAATTTGGGTGGAATCTGCGATGGCGAAACTCCCGCCGCAGGCGATCGCCTGCGGTTGTCCTGCAATTTGTGGTAATAACACAGGTAAGGTTGTTAAACCAGTTAAGGGCTTAACTCTCAAGATATGCAAGCCCGGTGTCAGGTTTTCACATTGGTAATTAATACCTTTGTATGCTAGGGCTAACCGAGCTTTGCGACAATAGTGAGATGTACTAAATTGTAGTAGTAGCATAAAGCTACTTTAGCAGTTAAAAGAAATTTTTGACCGAATTAAAATTAAGTATTCTTAATAATTTAATACCAAAAAAATTTGTTACTTTAAGATGTACTATAAAGGAAGAAAGATTTTTGTAGTTTTGTGATCTAGGATACAGAAATCATTATTGATAGTTTCCCGACTATTGCCGGGAAACCTTAAATCGGTAGCTATCCAGCTAAAGATTATGACATCTTAACTGCTAACTCTTCCATTTTAACACGCTAAAACTAAGCAAAAAGTACCCTCTATTTGAGAGTACCGCTAGTTTTGCTCCATTAACTGACAGTTATTGTGGTGAGGAGCATCGCCCTAACTTCGACTATGGGGTAGTAGCGGGGGTAGGAGCAGTTGTAGTAGCAGGGGTAGGAGCCGTAGTAGCAGCATCAGTTGGTTCACCTACTGGGCTAGTTGTCGTGGCAGGGGTTGTAGTAGTTGTTGTGTCAGGTGTAGTAGTGTTGTCACAAGCTCCGAGCATAGTACCCAGAGTTAACATAACAGCCAAGCCAAAGATTTTTGTTTTCATAACTCCTCTTTCACCAATTTTGGCAATAGTAATCTTGCGCCTGTTGAATAAGATACCTCATTTATTGATTTTTTTTAATTGGTTTAGGATTAGATATCAAAACACAATAGTTAAGGGCTATTTCTAAGCAAATTAGTTATCATGCAGTTTACTGATTGATTTAGTATTGTTTCAAGAGTATTTTGACTGGAGTTATAGAACAGAGATGATGATGATTGACGGGCTGGCTAAGATAGCAGGAAATTGTTTTGTCAAAAACTCCTGACGGTTGCTTGTTTTCGTTGACTATTGCATACGAGTGGAACTTCTTGCCATACTGAATAAGATGTGATAGTTAACAGGGTAGTTTTTCTTGCCATCAGGCGATCGCATTTAGCCAAGATGTCTCTAGGGGTGACACTCACCTGAGCAAAAACTGATAATCAACATAAAATAAATTATTTTATCTGAAAACATTATGGTTGTTGCACGTAAAGCAGTGGTCTCTACTAAAAATACATGGTTAGAGCAAAATTTGACTCCTTCTACGGGTCAGTCTCGCTCTACTCGGCTGGAATCTACAAAAGTTAACCCTAAACGCAAACGGAGAACCACAAGCAGCAATTTCTCGGTTTCTCCCATCAATAGTACAGACAGCATTACTAATCTAGAATCAAACACAAAGGCTAATATCAAGGTAAATGAACCTTTGATGTCTCCAAATATTTCTACTCCTGTCTGGCTAATGCGTTTATATGCTGTCAATCGTTATTCTGCTACGATGGCATTTCTCTTTGTAGTTGTGGCACTGGTGGTTTATGGTTGGACTGTTTACTCTCAGGAACTTTGGGGTAAAAATTACCGCCGTTTACAAAACTTACAACGTCATGAACGTCAGTTAACTACAACCAATGCCACCCTCACCAGCAAAATTGCTCAGGAAGCGGAACAAACAACTACAGGACTAGTAGCACCTTCTCCTCAAGGAGCAATTTTCTTACCTTCTGCCTCTGAGCCTCTGGATTCAGATTCGGCTTCAACTACCCCTGACTCAGAAACACCACAGCAAGCTACCTTACCCTTGGGGTATTAAGGTGCGGAGTGTGGAGTGCAGGAGAGTTTTGGATTTTGGATTTTAGATTTTAGATTTTGGATTTAGTCAGAAGTTAAGAAGTTAATTATTTCCCCCCTGCCCC
>DATGXB010000132.1:0-6593 GCA_035299225.1 Nostocaceae cyanobacterium
CTTGAAAACCTTGTAAATAAAGGCTTTTATCAATTTTCAAGTCTAAATAAGGATTTTTTTAATAAAAATCCTGAAAATCCTTATCAGGTAGGGGTTTTAGAACTTGATAAGCCCATCTAGCATAATAGAAACCGAAGACCCGAATAATCAAATCTTTCCAAGTCGTATTAGATTCAATTCTTTGGGCTAAATCATCCAAACTAGGGCGGGCTTGAGTCCGGCAGAAACGCCAAATTTGACTTGCTAAATTTTCCGGTTCTGAATTGTGTAATTGTAAACAAGCGGTTTGAATAGTAGCAGGAGAAAGATTAAATTGAGAAACAATAGTTGAGAGATGACCATTTAATTTACTAGCAATTTCCCCTAAGTAGTTTTGCCAAATATTGAATTGTTCTCCATAAGATAAACTAGGTAAATCATAATTAATAATTGAGCGTTGACGTTGAGGAAATCGCTCTTGGGTACTGATAACAATTAGGCTATTAGTATTTTCAATAAATTGAGTGAGAGTAGGCCAGCGTATGAGGTCACTTACACTAATTTGATCACATTCTAAGAATAAAAATAGCACAAGAAGTTGCAAAAAGAATGGGATGGTCTGTAACACGAGCGTTACAAATGACCAATATCTATTTCTCTGCAAGTCAGGGAAGTGGAGCTGATCAAGATAGACCTTGGAAAGAAGATACTTATCATGGACCAAAACCTGAATACGAAAATCCGGGACATCACGACCCTTCATCTCCTAATTTCCGGGGTGGAGGGTCTAAAACTACGCACTTACCACCAGATGCAGAAGAAGTTTATAGAAATGCAATTCCAGAAAAAGACGGGAAAACATGGTGGGGTAGAAATTCTCAAGGAGAGTATTACAGATATCAAGGATCAAATGGTAAAGTTCACTGGAATGGACGTGAACAATCTGGACGAGGGTTAAAAGTTCCAAATTACATAAGGAAAAGATTTGAAAGTCTTCTTAGAGATACAACAGGTAAATAAATCATGATACTAGGTAATAAGGAAGAATTTGCTTTAGAGTGTGTGGTAGATAACACAGAAAGCGAGCCATCTGATTACATATTTGGACATATTGCTCTTTGGGCTGGAAAATTTATGATAGGAGATTTTACACAAACAGTGATACTTGATGTTCCTTATGACTATTTTAAAAATTCCTTAGTGCACTGTGGACAAAGAAAAGATCCTATTTTAATGAAAATGACAACTGTAGAGGCTTGGCAATTTCTCAATTTAGCACTGTATGGTCATAATGATGAAGATGACGTAAACTTAGACCAACTTGACCTACTTGAAGAAAAATATCGAAAGTTTTGTATATGTCCAGGTTTCTCTGAAGCTTTCGATGGCGAGACTGCTTTTCTCATAGAAGATGAACAAGGAGAAAGATTTATTTGGAAAGATTTTACGTCTCAGTTGGTTCGGGAAGTCAGATTAAAACCTGAAACTTATAAACGGACAATTGAATCTTTTATAGCTTGGTACTCTACGCTGAATACTAGTAATTAATTATAACTTAGTGAAGTTTCATTACTGCTTTTTCTACGAAAATTTGGTTGCTCCAACTACCCGCAAACAGCCATCTGCAACCCGTAAATGAGGCGATCTCAAACCCCCCAAGGCGATGGCGAAACGCAAGGGCGTAGCTGATAGCGAAACGCCCGCCGTAGGCGATCGCCATATCATCATCTTTTCAAAAAAACTACTGTTATTTAGCAGTTTTAAAAATAAAAGTATAAAATTAAATACAGAAAGCACTAATCTTGACAGCATAAAATCATACCCTTATGTATAAAGCCCCGCAGCAGCGCAGCCAGTCAAGAGTACCATTCACCTCCCCAAAAACCAGTAGCAATCAACATACTACAGGTAATTTCCGCGTCCAGCCTCAATTAGAGTATGATTCGGATGGTAAAGAAATATCTTTTCCAGTTTTTATTCTTCTTGGACATGAGCTTATTCACGCTCGACATAATGCAGCTGGTCACAGTCGTCTTCACCTTCCAGCAACCGACAGTAATTATACCAATAGTGAGGAGGAGAAAACTATTGCTACAGGTAGTTTAACCGAGAATGATTTGCGAACTGAGCATAAACTACCACTTAGATATGGTCATCAAGGGCGTGATACACGTCCAAGAATTTTAAGGAATTAAATTCAATTTCTTGAGTTTCAAAACAGTGTTTTGTGTTCTTTACATATACAACAATGTACATACTAAGTATAATTACTTTATTCGGTATTGCCAATGCTTTTGGTTCTAAAACTTTAGAATTTCAGTTGCCAAATAGTATAGTTCAACCTTCTATTTCTATGAATCAACCTGTTGAAAATAATCAGCCCTTACAATTGTCTTGTTCATATACTCAACAGACAAATAGCGAATTGATATTGAATTACCAAATAAAAAATGTAAGTAATAAAGCAATGCATATATTTGATAATCAAAATATGCCATATTTAATTTTGCAAGAGGATGGTTCTCTATTAGTTTTACATGGTGTTAATCCTCCTGAGCCAAATACTGAATATCCATTTATAGAAATACCAATCACTCGTTCTATAGAACCTGGAGAAATTGTAAGTTATCAGGTTAAACTGAAACCTCTTTATCTTGCGGATCATTATAAAATGGATAGAACACCAACTGATTTACATGGTTCTGTAACAGTTTATTGTCAAGTGGCTTGGAGTGAAACACCAATACTAGCTTCCCAACGTCATAAAACGTCAATTAATTCTCTACTAAAATGGCAGAAATTTATTAGTTCACAGCCAATTCACATAAATTTTCCCTAGTAAAATTGTTAAATTATTTCTTTCAAAATCACTTGCACAACTCCCACTATAGGCGATCGCACAACCCCTACCTTCCCTAAATGAACAGCAAAAATTACACTATTACTGCTAATGAGGAAATTAATAACCCTTTTAGTCGTTGCAATTGGCTTAACAAGTTGTATATTTAATCAGTACGTCCCATTTAAACCAGTATATCTCAGGGGTGATCAACTTGTTGCTTCCGAAGAACCTCTATCTGCAAAACAGCGTGAGAATATCAAGACAGTATTAAAATATTACAATGTGCCTTACCAAGAGGATAAGAATGGACAAATACTTATACCTAAAAGCGTTTGGGAAGATAGAGATACAGTCTGGAACTATACTACTAAAGCCAATGATCCAGCTTGGCTAAACTCTCGTTGACATGATTTAAGGTATTTTTGTATTGCTGATTTGAGAAATTAGGCGATCGCTCTTTGATTCTTAGGGGAAAACTCAAAAGCAATGGTGAAACGCCCACCGTAGGTGATCGCCATATTATCTTCACAACAACAAAAGACGAATATATCTATATATATGGTGTATTTAAAAAACGGGGAAAAGCACCCCCTTCCCCACATCTATATATATGTCCTAACTTTTCCCCCGACACTCAAATAGATGTAAACCTAAGCGTTGGGAAAGTTCCTCGCACACCTTCACCCCCCGCACACTGTTACCCCGTGAATCTAAAAGCGGAGAAAACACAGCTATTCCTAGCTGATTCGGCACAACTGCCAAAATTCCCCCAGAAACACCGCTTTTTGCCGGAAATCCTACCTTATACGCCCATTCTCCAGCATAATTGTACATTCCACAGGTGTACATGACGCTTAAAATATCCTTAATATATCCTGGCTCTACAGCTTGCTGTTGAGTAACTGGATTTATCCCCCGATTGGCTAAAGTGGCAGCCATTACCGCTAAGTCTTGACAGTTCACCATGACAGCACATTGCTGAAAATACAAATCTAAGGCTTCTTCGATATTTTCGTCAATCATGCCAAAATTCAACATCAAGTGAGCAGTAGCACGGTTGCGGTGTCCGGTGCTGCGTTCAGAAGTAAAGACAGATATATCTACAAATACATCCCGTCCAGTATAACGCCGATACATATCTAAAATTCTATTTAAACGCTCAGTTGCGCCATGTCCTTTAATTAAGCTGGTAGTGGCAATAGCCCCAGCATTTACCATCGGATTATAAGGACGTTTTGATTTTTCATCAAGAATAATAGCGTTAAATGCGTCCCCTGTGGGTTCTACACCTACCCTTGTCAGCACGTAATCACGACCATGATCTTCTAAAGCTAGTCCATAGACGAACACTTTAGAGATTGACTGAATTGTAAAGAGTTGTTGATAATTGCCGGCTTGGTAAATCTGTCCATCTACAGTAGCAATACAAATGCTAAATAGATCCGGATTGACTTTGGCTAATTCAGGAATATAGTTTGCAACCGCACCTTCTGACCAGGGTTTGTACTTGGCATACAATTCCTGAAGAACTTCTGAATATATTGATGAAACTGTTTCTATGTTTTCTAGATTGACCATGAGGATAAATGCTTAACTGTAAAAATCACAATTGTATAACTACATAGATTTACGTCTAGATGCGTGTATTATCTAAGACAGAGTAAATTAACCTACAGGCGATCGCCACTGTTTTGTGATTGTTTCATGTTTAATTTTCTTTTCATAGTAACAAATACCTGCTGGGGTTATCTTCACCCTGTTTCTGAGAAATTACGCATAACTTACAGTTAAATCCATACTAAAAAATCATCAAGTTGATCCCTTGACTTTTTGAGCAATGTAATTAAATGGACTAGCACTATATCATTTTTTCTTCTACGTTGCAAAAAGATTATTTTCCTGTAAGCCTGAAAAATCGTCTTTTTTGGTAGATTATAAATATTTTATAAAATAAATTAATTAAATAATTACCCGGTTAAACAACAAGAAATAGTAATATTTATCGAAATCCTGTTTTTAGATGTATAGTTATATTATTTACTAAATCTACTGAACTGGCTACCAGGAAATTTAAAGGCAGAACTGGTTATGAAGCGATCGCTTAATGTAAAGTTTTGTTAAGAAATTTTAGTTCACTCAAAAAAAATGTTACATAGCCAAAATCCCAGTTTTCACAAGGTTTGAAGATGATGAAGACTATGTAAATTTGATAAAACCATCATGAACTTACGCTAAAACCCTGATCCCCAACCCGAAAAATTCATGTTAGTCTGTTGCAGTTATAAACAAAAAAAGTGAAAGCGGAACGAGTTCGAGTTTTAAAAGAGTCACTTTCGCTGGTGAATCACCTGTGAATCGTGAAATCTCTGTTCTATAGTCGCTTTACAATCGGACGCATGAATCAAAGACATTTGTGGACTACTGTCGCTCTGTTTCTGGCTGTGCTGGGGATGCCCTCAGTCGGTCGTACTCAAACCGTTGGGGAAGCTGTTTCAGAATCCCCAGCATCACCCGCACCAGAAGTGGTGAAAGTAGGAGAGTACAAAACGACCGCAGGGCAAGAAACCCCCAGTGATGTGATTACCCAAATTCATCCTCACATCGTGGGAGGCCGTCAGGCGGCAACATTGTTCGTTCGCAACATTCCTGTAGTTACTTTTCTCGGTTCTACACCAGCTGCTGACGCGGAAACCAAAGTCGGGGCTATTGGCAATGGCCAGACCGTACAACAGTACGCCTCTGTTGCGGCTAAAACCACACAAAGCAATGTAGGCAATGTTCTAGAAGCGAACAACCAAAGTGGTTCTGTTGCAGATGACCCAGTACAAAGAGCTAGTTTACTGGCAGCTAGAATTAACCAGCTAGTACAAGAAAATGCAGATGCCAGCCAAATTACAGTAAGTTGGAAAGCAGGAGTTGATGCTCCCGCCAAAGGTCAGACAAAAAACAACTCTAACCAACAAGAACGCTACACCATCGCAATCAACGATCAAGAGTTGGTGGAGATTAACCAAAATACAATACTACCAGACACCACCAAAAACCTCTCACAAGATGCACTACAAGCAACTAATCGCTTACGTAGATTAGTAGGCAATGCATCACCCATTCAAGAAGTTGCTAACTTACCTAAAGGTGGCTTTTCTCTAGATATCCCCCAACAAGTAGCCATGCGTGGCGTAAAACTTAACTTCAGAGGGATAGCTTCCTGGTATGGCTATGATGGCTCTGGAACAAGAACCGCCAACGGTGAAAGATTTAACCCTGAAGCTTTGACAGCAGCCCATCGCACCTTACCAATGGGTACAAAAGTGCGTGTAACAAACACCCGCAATGGTCGCTCGGTAGTAGTGCGAATTAATGACCGAGGCCCTTACATTGGTGGACGAATTATTGACGTTTCTGCCGGTGCAGCAAGACTTTTAGGAATGATGGGCAGTGGCCTGGCACCAGTACGGGTTGAAGTTTTGGGAAGATAACGGATTAGGATGCAGTTAACAGTAGATTGCCCAAGTTAACTGTCAAATCAAGACCCGCTTTTTATTCTCATTCGCTCTTCACTTTTGATTTTCCCCTTACCATCTGGTGAGGGGATTATTATTTTTTGGTCATTAGGGAACAGGGAACAGGGAACAGGGAACAGGGAACAGGGAACACCTCGACTGCGCTCAGTGCGGTGCTCTTAACAGAACAGGGAAAAGTCATTAGCCATTAGGAAATAAGGAGAATTACTTCTTCTTTCTCCCCTGCCCCCTGCTCCCCTGCCCCCTGC
>DATGXB010000133.1:0-5743 GCA_035299225.1 Nostocaceae cyanobacterium
GTATAACCCTTACTATGCTTGGGTTTGAGCCAAAAAATTATTGAAATTGTTTTTATTAAGGTATTAGAACCTGTAATCTAGACGGTGCAAAGTTTTTAGAGCTTTTGCTGCTGGAAATACCATAAGGGGAACGATAGAACCATATTTGTTTACGTACTACCATTTCTACATCTGATAAGTCATTTAACTCACTTTTAGGAGTCATTTCGTATAAGATTTTAGCTATCTCATCTACACAGGCTTGTAGTCCTTCTTCTTGTTCTGATGTCATGACTCAATCTCACCCTGTTTTCCTTTCTTTTGATTATATCATTTTTTGTCTTTCTTCCAAAAATGGATGCTCTCTAATTGAATTCTTGCGCCAATCTGTTTAACTGCCGATTCCACAGCCCCAGAACCAATAGAACAAATTTGTTCAGATTGGTAATAACTATAATTGACAATACGTGAACGATGTTTTTCTAAATAAGCTCGAAAATTCTCTACCTTCTTACCTTTACAATCAGCTAATAAAGTCAAAGTTTCCGATACTTTACCCTCCCATAGTAAAGCTTCAGCTTTTTGTAATTGTTTTAAAGAACCACCAATTTTATATAGATTTTCCTTGAGATGATACCAGTCTAGTATTTCCCAACGTTCTTGAGCATCATGACCAAATTCTCTCAGCTTAACGCCAAATCCAGTGCAAGCTTTTTACAAAAATCTTGCTGTTCGGGGGTGAGAAAATGCCACCTCTGCTCAATCAATTCGGCGATCGCTTCCATCTTTTGATAAAACACATTCACATCCGTGGGCAAACCAAACCGCCATTCTAGTTTTAATGCTTGGGCTTGTTGATATTTATCCGCCACTCCTTCAAGAATCTGTAGATCACATAATTGAAAATAATCCCTAGTGCCCTGACCAACATATTCCACTAAAGCTGCCCAAGAAAAATGACCGTTGGGAGGATCTAACCGAATAATTTCTACTAGGTGGTTATCCGGGGTAAGTGCTATCCTCCCCAGATACCAATCGGGACTGTTCATGATTCAAATTCCCCCAGGGGGAATTTCGGAACAACCACCATCTGCCAGTCCATGTCCAACAACCTGCATAGCTCGGAAAATACAGGACGATAAACCAGATTACCCTTAAAAAACCAAAAAGCTGGCATGACGGGCAAGTTATTGCTCTGTACAAGTTGTTCCAAATTTCCAAATTTTTGGTCACGTTGGATTCTCGCATCCAGAATCCAATCTTCATGCAGTTCTAATGCATCTTGATCCCAGTTTTTGGGAATATCAATCATAATTTACCTAGCCAATCCAAAGTTATCACCCAATTATTATCCTCGATTGTGAGGTTTGTAACTTGCAAAGAATTTCCACCTGTCGCGGAAACTACATCCTCAACTTTTATCCCCAAATATCCAAATTTCTCTGGGAGAACTAAGGTGTTATTATTGTTAATAAAGAGTTGTCCACCCTGATTTAAGATTGCCTCTTCAACTGCGCGAAGAATTTTAATCTGACCTTTGTTCCTTCCCAGTAGGCAGAGGGACGCATCAAGTTGGGCTAGTTCTGCACTGCTCAGTTCTAACCAATAGAAGCAATTATTCCCATTCTGGGCTATTTCCATCTCTATTCCCGTAGCTATTAAGAAATGCAATTGTCGAATATTGTTTGTTAAAATTAAAGCTTCCACAGATAAATTTGGATTAGCAATGGACGCAAATCTTTTGAGCTTGTGGAGAGCCATTCCTTGTTTTGGATCATTGGCATCTCGCGCAGACTCAATCAATAGAGAAGCATAAGTCCAATGATTTATGGAATCGCCTGATGGAATTGCAACAAATGGATGATTGTAAGTTAAGTAAGGAGTAGTCATGTTTTTTAGTACAGGTTTAGGAGTTAATCATCTCTCGGATCAAGCTTTAACCGAGAGAGTAGATAAATACTTTAATGTGCTATTTATCTTAACAAAGAATCCTCTAATTGCACCCTATAAATATGATTTTTCTGAATTAAATCAGTTAGAGGCTTGGGGTAGAAAACATAAAAAGACGATGCGGATGGGAGCAATTCTTTGTCCCTGGTTTATTCCCAATTGGTTAAAATCAGCCAGCTATTCATCAGCGCAATTATGGGGGATTTTAAAAGATTATATTTACCATAGTATCTATGGGCGGGATTTTTATAGTTACGATTTTTTAGTAGAGACTTTTAATTTTCATGGTCAGGTCAACGATTATTGGTCACAGCATTTAGGGAAAAATTATTTAATTAGCTGTTTGAATTACGCGGCCGAAATTAAAGGTAATCAAAGACTACTTTATAGTGATTGCAGCTATAAATCAGACGAGAAATGGAGTGGTGTATTACAATTTTTAAGGGATATCAAATCTGAAGGTTTAATAGATGGGGTATCCTTACAAGTACAGATAAATATCATTCCCGGATTAGATGACACCAAATTAGTTAGGCGCATAAATCAAATTCAAGATTTAGGCTATCCCGTAGAATTACCAGAAGTAACAGTTTGGCGAAATCCCTACACACCAATAATCATTGCGGAAAGAAGCCAGGGCTATTTTTACGGAAGAGTGTTGGATATAGCTTATATAATGGGGATTAATTTATTTGGCATTTTATCTCCATTTGATAAGTACCCTTGGCTATACGATGAGGAATTAAATCGTAGTCCAGGGATTTTCGATCAGCATTTCCGTCCTAAATCATTTTTTTCCGATCTTTTGCTTCACAATTACTTCCAGCAAGTGCAAATCCAAGCAACAATTTTTTAAGCTTAGTTCGCATTTGCCACATCTTGTTATTGTAGTTCCACCGCCGCCACCTCCACCACTTCTGCCATCACTGGGATTTAGGTCTATAAAGTCATCACAAGTGTATTCAACGGTGGCATACCATTGGTCAGTAAAAGAAAATTCCACCATTGAGATAAAATTGGGGAAAGTAGTCACCGAAATAATTTCTTCTTCGGGATTCTTTTCAAGAATATTTCTATCGGTGTAGATAAATCTGCTATTTTGTTGTGATGAATTTAAAGTGATAATTCGCTTAGTGGCGGAGAGCCAGTTGGGGTCATACGCAGGGTTGGGAACAGAAATTTCTTCCGTTGTATCGTACCCACGTTCTAAACTATTATACCTGTCAAATAATGCACCCAATTTTTCTCCATACCCAGGAACTTCACAATTCCAATCGTTAATATCATAGGTATTTGTATTTCTAGCACGAATGTAACTGCATTTTCCTTCATCAATTGTTTTCAAAATTTCTCCATATACAATCTGAATCTCTTCATCGTCTCGCGGGACTCTTTTTAAAACAACCTGCGTGATTGTCGTGGGATTATAATACACTAAGCAGCTGTTGGTGATTTTGGGCAGAACTGCATATTCTCCCAGTCGCAACATGAAGAAATCTCCTGTACTTATGTAGTTTAACTTTATCAGAAATCGCCGTAATACCCTGCGCCTCATTCAGTAGTTGCGAATAATGATCTCGCTTATTTTGCCTCGTGCGTTAGTCTTAGAATTAATTGATCTCGCCGCAGATACTGATTCAATTTTCCAACATTGTTCTGAATATATCTGCCGCACGAATTCGCACTCGGAGTTGGAAATTAAAACTTTTACACCTCGCCCGTGTAACTTCAAAGCGTCTTCTTTTAGTAATAGGTGTTGAAATTGCCCGAATCCCTCCGGGCTGTAAGTTGTAAAATTACTGGTTGAAGAGATGGGGACGTAGGGAGGGTCAAGGTAAACAAAATCTCCTGGTTGGAGTTTGTGTAAAAATTGCGAATAGGTCCCTATCTCTAGGGTTACTCCGGCCAATACCTTAGCTGCCTGCCACAGCTTTTCTTCCTGGCAGATGGACAGCTTTTCATATTTGCCGATCGCCACGTTAAATACTCCGTTGCTATTTTCTCGGTATAATCCGTTAAAGCAGGTTTTGTTTAAATAAATTAGTCGTGCGGCTTGCTCCAAATCCAGGGATTTGGACTGATTGTACTCAAGCCGGATTTGCGAATAATAAGTTTCCGAATGGTTTTGGGCATGGCTTTTCAGTTCTAAGATTACTGCCTCCACATCATCCCGCACCCATCGGTAAGTATTAATCAAGCGGTGATTAATATCTGCTAGAAAACTGTTGTGGGGTTGTAGATGGAAAAATAATGCGCCTCCCCCTAAAAACAATTCGTAATAGTTGTTGAAGGTTTTGGGGAGATACGGTTGATATTGAGAAAGGAGCTGCCCCTTACCTCCAGTCCACTTTAGAAACGGTTCGGTTTTAATTTTTGATAGCATTTTTATATCTGTATGCAAGTTCTAACAATATTTCTTACTGAAGGTGGTGGCCAAGATGCAGTGATGCGAGTTGGTGTAACCCGCTTTGTATAAGGAGAAGAAAGGCAAAAATCCCTACTTGTTTACCACTACCCTTACTGAACATTTCCCAAGGCATCGAAAGCGGGGTTATTACGTGCGCTGAAGTATAATTTTGTTTGGTGGTGAGTATTACCATATCGAATAATGACAACCTGATCTTATTTCCCTTACGCCGTATTTTTTTGCGGTTTCCAGATCCACATTTACTCCTTTTCCCCCTGGGGGAATTTTGACACCAAATCTAATCTTTGCCGCAGCAAGATCAGATCATTTGCACTGATCAAATAACTTTCCTGCTCCAGACTTTCCCAGTACATCCGTATTATCTGTTGAACGAGTTCCTTCTGCCCTGATTCCAAACATATCCAGCCAAAAGTTCCCACAGGTAGCGTTTTGCCAGACTCTGAAAAGTAGAGGCGAACTGATATTTTTCCGTCATTTGGCATTTTCACACACTCTGGATTCACCAAAAACAAAACTTCACCTTTATGGTTTTCCAAATGTGCTTCTGCCCAATACTTATATTCAATAGCTTCTAATTCTAGGTTACAGACTGACAGATGGTGATTAATCGCTGCTATTGTAGCGTCGAAACTATCTTTTAGTGCTGCACTGCCTATATCATATTTTTTTCTCTCTTCCTCACTCTCTTCCGTTACTGTACTTAGAAGACTTTGGGTAAGGATTTGCAAGGAATTAATAATTAATTTACCGCCGTAGCACATCCACATTTCTTGGAGTTCCCTTACCAATTTATTCGGATGCAGCATTAGAAAATCCACCATTTGTTCTCGGTTGGAAGGTAAAAAATCTCCTCCATATAGATGATTCCACAATGCTTGCTGTAACTCCGACTCCTTCATTTTACTCCGACCGGAAATCTTATATTTTGCTGCCATTTTCCGGAGTTCTTTTAAGGTTTTACCTAAGATAATTTTTTCAATTGACATTGTTTTTCTCCTATGCGATCGCTACAATTCTACAAGCGTCGGCTCTATCCCCGCTTTTCGCCATTCTTGTTGATATTTCAAAATATCTTCTTTGGTCAAGCCAAATTCATCAGCCATTGTGTACGGTGGGTTTCCCAAAATCGCGAATAAATAACTCGTTTCAAACATAAAATCTTCACTTACTCGTGCGGCTATATAGCTGCTTACTTTTCACGCCAAGTCCTGAATTGCGCTTCCAGACTGGGTTTGAACTAACAGTCTGTTCTCAATAATTGCAAATTAATGAGAATAAAGAGTTAGTAATTGGACTTTGAACTCCTTAATTTTAGGGAGATAGCAGGAATCAAAGAGGTGTTGTTAAAACCAAACTAGATACTAATGTACTATTATCTCGTCTGGC
>DATGXB010000134.1:0-46822 GCA_035299225.1 Nostocaceae cyanobacterium
CCCCCTGCCCCCCCTGCCTCTTCCCCCTGCCTCTACCTCCTGCCCTCCGTTTAGTAGTAAGTTAATTATGTTTGAAGCACTATCAGACCGTTTAGAATCTGCCTGGAAAAAACTACGGGGACAAGATAAAATCTCCCAAACCAACATCCAAGACGCTTTAAAAGAAGTCCGTCGCGCTTTGTTGGAAGCGGATGTTAACCTCCAGGTGGTGAAAAATTTTATTAATGAAGTTGAAACAAAAGCACTGGGGGCTGAGGTAATAGCCGGTGTACGTCCAGACCAGCAGTTTATCAAAATTGTTTATGATGAACTGGTGCAGGTGATGGGGGAAGAAAACGTCCCCCTAGCAGAAAAGGAAGGACAAACCACTATTGTGTTAATGGCTGGTTTACAGGGTACAGGTAAAACCACAGCCAGCGCCAAACTAGCTTTACATTTACGCAAATTAGAGCGTAGCTGTATGTTAGTAGCCACCGACGTATACCGTCCCGCCGCTATTGACCAGTTAATTACACTTGGTAAACAAATTAACGTTCCGGTTTTTGAACTGGGTAGCGATGCCAACCCAGTAGAAATTGCCCGTCAAGGTGTAGAAAAGGCGAAAGCCGAAGGTATTAATACAGTAATTATTGATACGGCTGGGCGACTCCAGATTGACCAAGACATGATGGAGGAGTTAGCCCAGATTAAAGCTAATATTCAACCAGATGAAACCCTGTTAGTGGTAGATGCCATGACAGGACAAGAAGCGGCAAATTTAACCCGTGCTTTCCATGAGCAAATCGGCATTACTGGCGCAATTTTAACCAAGTTAGATGGTGATAGCCGGGGGGGTGCAGCCTTATCTGTTCGGACTATTGCCGGTGCACCGATTAAGTTTGTCGGGGTTGGGGAAAAAGTCGAAGCCTTACAGCCCTTTTATCCTGACCGCATGGCTTCGCGGATTTTGGGCATGGGTGATGTGCTCACCTTGGTAGAAAAAGCCCAAGAAGAAATAGACTTGGCAGATGCTGAGAAAATGCAGGAGAAAATCCTCTCCGCTAAGTTTGACTTTACCGACTTTCTT
The DNA here is from genome assembly GCA_035299225.1 of Nostocaceae cyanobacterium. Taxonomy (GTDB): domain Bacteria; phylum Cyanobacteriota; class Cyanobacteriia; order Cyanobacteriales; family Nostocaceae; genus DATGXB01. Next base: position 1,067 of record DATGXB010000134.1, read on the forward strand.
AAACAGTTGCGCCTAATGAAAAATATGGGGTCATTGGGTGGCATCATGAAATTGATTCCTGGCATAGGGAAAATTTCTGATGAACAGTTAAAGCAAGGGGAAACCCAGCTAAAACGCTGTGAAGCCATGATTAACTCCATGACCAAACAAGAACGGCGTGACCCGGATTTATTAGCCAGTTCCCCCAATCGCAGAAAACGCATTGCGGCTGGCGCTGGTTATAAAGAATCAGATGTGAGTAAATTAGTATCAGATTTCCAAAAAATGCGATCGCTCATGCAGCAAATGGGTCAAGGCAACTTCCCCGGAATGCCCGGAATGTTCGGCGGTGGTGGTGGCGGTGGTGGCCTCTTCGGTGGTGGTGGCGGTCGTCCCGCAGCCCCCGGATGGCGTGGCTATCCTAGCGGTGGTGCAGCCCCAGCCAAAAAGAAAAAGAAAGACAAGAAGAAAAAAGGATTTGGCACTTTGTAGGAAGTGCGGAGTGCAGGAGAATTTTGGATTTTGGATTTTTGGATTAATAACTTCCTCTTCCCCCCTGCCCCCTGTTCCCTGTTCCCTGTTCCCTGTTCCCTGTTCCCTATTCTCTAAAAATTTATAGCCGTTCATCCCTAACAAGTGCTAAAATGAGCATTTCAACACCGGAAGTTTTCACTTTGGGTAAATTTAGCCTAGTAGCTTCCTAAGTAAACAGTCTCAAACTCACTACCTAAACACAGGAGAATAACCTCTCAACATGATTAAACTGCGGTTAAAACGATTCGGTAAAAAGCGGGAAGCAAGCTACCGCATCGTAGCTATGAACAGTATGTCTCGTCGTGATGGTCGTCCCATAGAAGAATTAGGCTTCTATAACCCCAGAACTGATGAAGTGCGATTGGATATTCCCAACATCGTTAAGCGACTTCAACAAGGTGCTCAACCCACTGATACCGTCCGTCGCCTTTTAGTAAAAGCTAATGTTTTTGAACAGGTCAGTGCAAAAGCCGTATCTCAAGCTTGAAACAAAATCCTCAGATACCAGTCCTAACTATGTCGGACTGGTGAAGTTTCTCTTGCAACCGTTTTTAGAATCTCCAGAGTCTTTAAGCGTTGATTGTGAAATGTCCCAGACCCTGAAACGGGCTTGGATTCGCATCGCCTTTGAAAGCGCAGACAAAGGAAAAGTGTTTGGTCGTGGGGGACGCAATATTCAAGCAATTCGTACAGTCATAGCAGCAGCAGCACAAATGGCTGGTCATTCAGTATACCTGGATATCTATGGCAGTACCACCCAGGATCGGGAAGGTACATCCTTTGATGACGAACAGGAAGAACGAATCGCCCCACCCAGAATGCGAGATAGGCGTGGAAGTACACCTAGACCTATTGCTAAACCCCGCACTCGCTAGACGAAAACAGAAACAGAACATCTCTGAGAGAGAGCAAGACAAGTAGCAACAACCCCATCTTTTTTAACTTCCATCACCATCACAGGTTAAGAAGTAAAGTAAAGCTTGTTGCTGCTCATCTATTCTCAAATATATACAGACGTTCCCGTAGAATTAGCTAGTCTAATCTATGAGTAGTTTGAGAATAGTTCAGACAAATAAAAATTTGCTACGCTGACATTTGGGGATATTGAACGTCACCCCACAATTGATATTCTTAAAATCATAAGCAACTCTGATCATCACTGTCAGGAGGTGAAATTAGGGAGTGGCTGAAGTCCGTTTAGGAGAAAACGAGTCTATTGATTCTGCTTTGAGACGGTTTAAAAAGAAAATTCAAAAAGCCGGAATTCTATCAGAAGTTAAGCGCCGGGAAAGGTACGAAAAGCCCAGTCTGCGCCGTAAACGCAAAGCTGAAGCTATACGTAAAGTAGGCCGTTACTAATTTTCTATTGTTAGTTTTTCGGTCTTACAGCAGGAGGCAGGGGGCAGGGGGCAGGAGGCAGGAGGGAAAGCCTTTTCCTGTCTGAGTTTTCAGCTTCACTTTGTGCCTCATTTACCTGAAGTGTGCTGTAATTAAATTGAAATAAGGCAATGTAGAGACGCTAGTTAAATACGTCTCTACGCTTTCTAAAAAAAGCACAATACATACTTAAAAAATATAATTTAACACTAATAAAGCTCATAAATTGTAGTTATAATTGTAATTAATTTATCAATAATTTTTTTACAACCTGAGAAATTTTATGTCAGTTGCTTTGACAATTCAGCTACCAAATACCAGTAGTGCGATCGCTCTAGCGGGATATGGAGAAGAAAATCTCAAACTCCTATCACGTCAAACAGGGGCTACACTGGTATTGCGTGGTCAAGAACTGCTAATTTCCGGGACACAAAAGCAAATTGAACTGGCCGCGCAACTAGTGCGATCGCTAGAAGAAATTTGGAGTAAAGGCAATAACATTGCTAGTGCCGATATTTTAACAGCCCGTCAAGCCTTAGATACCCATCGTCAAGACCAATTACAAGACTTACAACGAGATGTCCTAGCTAAAAATCGCCGGGGTCAAGAAATTCGCGCCAAAACATTTAACCAGCGTCAATATATAGATTATCTTCGTAGTCGTGACCTCACATTTTGTACAGGGCCTGCGGGAACAGGTAAAACTTATCTCGCAGTAATTATCGCCGTCAAAGCACTTTTAGCTAATGAATTTGAAAAATTAATCTTAACCCGTCCAGCCGTAGAAGCAGGCGAAAAATTAGGATTTTTACCAGGAGATTTACAGCAAAAAGTTAATCCTTATCTTCGTCCTCTTTATGATGCCATTAACGAATTTGTTGACCCGGAAAAAGTCCCTAGCTACATAGAAAGAGGAGTAATTGAAGTTGCACCACTCGCCTATATGCGCGGACGAACTTTAAATAATGCCTTTATCATCGTTGATGAAGCCCAAAATACCACACCAGCACAAATGAAAATGTTGTTAACTCGTTTGGGTTTTGGTTCACGGATGGTTATTACTGGCGACATGACACAAACCGATTTACCACTGAATCAAAAATCAGGTTTATCAGTCGCTTTACACATTTTGAAAGGCATAGAAAGCATCGGTTTTTCCGAATTAACTCAGCAAGATGTTGTCCGTCATCCCTTAGTACAGCGTATAGTCGCCGCTTACGATAAATATGAACAATAGTCATTAATCATTGTCATTTAGAATTACTATTTGATTTTTGAAATATACGTAGGGTGGGCATTTTCGATCATAATTCGCTTTTATTGAGAATTTAGCCCATAAATGCCCACCTGCCAAATACTAAGTATTTCACAAATCATTTATGATTCCTATTGGTAAAATATTAATGACTATAGAAACGGGTTTGGCTAATAAATTTCACTACCAACAATTAATTGATTTACAAAAATCTTTACTTTTAAGGTAAAATTTATATATTAAACCCACTCAAATCCACCAAAAACAAGAATTATGAGTACATTAAAAGAATTTTTAGAAGCTTGTGAAACCTTGGGAACATTACGCTTAATTGTTACCAGTAGCGCAGCAGTTTTAGAAGCCAGAGGCAAAATTGAAAAACTATTTTATGCTGAATTGCCTAAAGGTCAATACGCCAATATGCACACAGAAGGTTTTGAATTTCACCTCAACATGGACAAAATTACTCAAGTGAAATTTGAAACAGGAGAATCAAAAAGAGGTAATTTTACAACTTATGCCATCCGGTTTTTAGATGATAAACAAGAACCCGCATTAAGCCTCTTTTTACAATGGGGTAAACCAGGAGAATACGAACCCGGACAAGTAGAAGCTTGGCAAAATTTAAAAGAACAATATGGAGAAATTTGGCAACCAGAAGAAATTAAAAATTGATAATTAAAAAATAAAAAATATGCTGTTTGTCAGGGTGATTTTTACTTGTTGCTTAATACTGTGTTTTCTCTTCTCCAATGCAGAAGCAAAAGCGGGAGAACTAACTGAACACTTAGCCAAATTTCCTCAATGGGAAAAATTAACTTCAGTTAAACCAGCCAAAGGAGATTTAATTTATCCTGACTGGATGGCAGGAACTTGGAAAGTAACCAGCACTTTAGTAGATTTAGCTGCACCTTTAGCCCCAAATATTGTTACCCCTGGCTTTGAAAGTAATCGCAGGCAATTAAATCAACCTATCAGTTTTTTAGTTAGATTTGTGAAAGTTAAACCGCCAATTTCTGGTTTAAAGATTATTCCTAAATTAGATCATCAAGCCGAAATCTTAGTAGCTGATCGAGCATTTAATAGTTTAAATTTATCTAGAGCTTATTTAGGAGAAAATGCAGTTTTATCCGTTAAAGTAGATCCCCAATCACCCAACCGACAAATTACCTTTTTACGGGGAGAACGTCAGCTAGTTTCTCTTGTTACCGCACGCGCTATAGAAACCACTCCTGACTGTACATTTATTACTTCCGAAGTTTTTCAACAATTATTTAAAGGTGGTTCTAGTCCCTATTTTAACTCTGTGGAATCTACCACCGCTTATCATCAAATTTCAGGTTCTCAAGCAAATATTATAGCAGATCAAGTGACTGCTGTTTATCTTTCTCCTCAAGATCCAGCTTACTTTCAAGCGGGTTTTAGTCCAGTAGCACTTTATCGTTATCGTCTGGAATTTTTCCGGCCATCATTTGCAACTATTCCTCAAGAATGATTTACTAATTAACCTATTGACTCTTATGTAATATATGTGTAGTATATAAATTCTTAGCTAAACTTCGTATTTTAGAAGTGTGCATCATGGCGAAATTCAAAGATATTATCAATTATTTTCGTCCATACTGGGGCTTGAGTATTTTTAGTATGACCGCATCCAGTATTTACGAAATTATTGATTTAGTTGTTCCTTATGCAACGGGACAAATTTTAAATGTCTTGTCTGGACAACTTTTAGACCAACCATTAGAAAATGCGATCGCTCTTTTTTCCCATCTTACCAACTTACCAGTTAATCAATTTCTCAAACTGGGTTTTTTACTAACTTTAATCTTCCTATCCACCGCAGGTAGAGCACCGATTGAACCTTGGTTAACCAGTTGGTTTCATTGGGATATTGCTTTAAAAGCTAGGCGATTTCAGGGACAAAAAACAATTGAGAAAATTCTCACTTTACCGTTAGAATTTTACGATGAAAATAATCCCGGTAGAATCGCCGGTAGATTAGCCAGAGGTTTAGAAAACCATACTTGGACTTATCCAGAAATAGCTGGACAGTTAATTCCTAAACTGGTTCGGTTAATAGCAATTTTCCTATGTATTTGGTTTGTTGACTGGCGAATTGCTTTCATCTTATTAGCTTCTTTTTTTGTCATTCTACTCTTTACATTAAGAAACCTCAATCAAATTATTAGCCATGAAGAACTATTAGATAAATACATTGAAAATACAGAAAGCCGGAATTCAGAAATAATTACTAATATCAAGACAGTTAAAGCCTTTGCCACAGAGGCCAAAGAACTAAAACGACAAAATCAACGTCTAGAACGGGAGTTAAAATTAATTGATTATCGTATTCATAAAAGCTATGTAAAACTTGCAACTTATCAGCGCACTATGGTACAGTTTTGCGTTTTTATGTTGTTGGGTTTAACTTTAGCTGAAACAGTGGGCGGTAAGATTTCAATTGGTCATTTTGTGATGACTTTAACACTTTCTAGCATGGCTTATGCAGAAATGCAGCCGATTAGTAATTTAGCGGAAGTTTTTGCTCGGCGTATTGCTTCCATGTTGAGTTTCCATGAATTTTTACAGAACCCATCTAGTGAACAAAAAGAGGAAGTTTTAGCAGTAGATACCGAGCAACAGTATCAATTTACAGGCAAAATTGAATTTGCTAACGTCAGTTTTAGTTATGAAAAAGAACGACCTGTTTTACAGGATATCAATTTATTAATTGAACCTTATCAAACAGTCGCGTTAGTAGGCAAATCTGGTTCTGGTAAATCTACCTTAGTTAAACTATTGTTGCGTTACTTTCAACCCCAATCAGGGCAAATTTTAATTGATGGCGAAGATATCTGGAGCTTGAATATTAGTAAGTATAGACGCAGACTAGCGATCGTGCATCAAGAGGTAGACATATTTAACGGCACAATTTTAGATAACCTTAAATATGGTAGACCAAATGCCACCTTGGAACAGGTACAAGAAGCCTGTCGCATCGCCAGAGTTGACGAAGTAGTACAGCATTTACCCAAAGGTTACTACACCGTTGTTGGTGAACGTGGGGTCAGACTCTCAGGAGGACAAAGGCAACGCTTAGGTATTGCTAGAGCCTTATTAGTAGAACCAGATGTATTGATTTTTGACGAAGCAACCTCCAGCTTAGATTATGAGTCAGAGCGTTCTATTCAGTTAGCGATGCAGTCAATACAAGGCACTCGCACAACAATTATTATCGCTCACCGCTTGAGTACAGTCCGGGAAGCAGACAAAATCGTAGTTCTGGACAAAGGCAAAATAGCCGAAGTTGGCAGTCACGAGGAACTCTTGCAGCACAAAGGCATTTATTATCGTCTCCACTCCCTGCAAGAAACCGGTGAACTCATAGCTTAACCATCAAAAAACGGGTTGCTGTTAGTAACCCAATTTTTTTTGAAAATTTTATTGCTCAACCCCTTGCCATCTCCAAAAACTGCTGCTAATATATTGAAAGTGGGACACAGAAACGGGTCGGTGTCCGAGTGGTTAATGGAGGCGGACTGTAAATCCGCTGGCTTGCGCCTACGCTAGTTCGAATCTAGCCCGGCCCACCTACTAAAACAGATTATAAGTTATAATGTAAAAGTAATGAAAATTTACGACATTATAACTTAATATCCAAAAGCTCCTGCCCGTGTGGCTCAGTGGTAGAGCACACCCTTGGTAAGGGTGAGGTCACGAGTTCAATCCTCGTCACGGGCTTTTTGATTAAACAGACAATTTACAATAAGTTTGTAGGGACATAGCGGTGCTGTGTCCTTAAAAATATGCACTTTTATAATTGCTATGAATACCACAACTAAACAGTTTACGGTAGAAGAATACAACCATTTAACCGAGCTTGGTTTTTTTGGAGAAGATGAACGTATTGAATTAATTAAAGGGGAAATTGTACAGATGTCACCCAAGCGGACACCGCATTCTGTATGCGTCACACTTTTAGTTACTGAATTAATTCAATTGTTGTCAGGACGTGCAATGGTGAGAGGAGAACAACCGATAGTAATTTCTGATTTGAGTGAACCAGAACCGGATATAGTAATTGTTCGCAAAGTTCAGGATAATTACCTTTCCAGTCATCCCCAACCATCAGATATTTTACTTTTAATAGAGGTTGCCGATACTTCTTCAAAATATGACCAAGATGTAAAGTTATCTCTCTATGCGGAAGCTGGTATTTCTGATTATTGGATATTTAATTTAGTAGATTATGATTTACAGTGTTATAAAGAGCCTTACCAAAGTACACAAGGTAAGTTCGGCTATCGTCACAAATCAATTTTACTCCCCAATGAAACGATAATTTTACCCTCTTTCCCTGATTTAGTTTTAGATTTATCTCAAGTCTTTCCTGGGGAAAGATAGAGGTTGTAAGGAAAGATTTGACAAAATTTATAGAATTAACTTATGTCTCACGCAAAGGCGCAAAGACGCGAAGAATAAGAGCGCAAAAAGCTGTAGGTTGGGTTGAGGAAGGAAACCCAACACCACCCCTTGCTATCCTACAATTGATGCAAACTATTGAGAGTAAATAATTTGTGTAGTGTAGCAATTAAAAAGATTAGAGATTGCTTCACTACACTTTGTTCCGTTCGCAATGACATACGGGAATTAATCAAAGTTGCTCACATATTTTTTTGATGAATTGACCTAAATCTGTTGCTTCTAATTCCTCTTTAGTCATTTCTTTTGCTATCTTCCAGTTTTCTGATTTTCCCCAACTAGGTTGAGCTTTTTTTAATACTTGATATTCTTCGAGGGCTGAATATTTTTCACCTAAAGCTGATTTGATAGCTCTATCAGTAAAATAGTTTTCTGTTGCTCGGTATTTTAGAACATGACAATTAATCCCAATTTTTTGGCAAATATTTACAAATTCTTGTCTATCCTTCTCTAAAGGTGCATCAGGAGATGTAAGTTCACTATCAATTAATGCAAATATTTTATCAGAAATACGTTTTATTTCTTCTAGTTCTGATTTAGATTGACCATTAATTAATGATTTACCACTTAATGGTAAAAGTAATATATGATGGTCTTGGTTATATTTTCTCAGAAATTGCTGAATTGTTTTTATCTCACTTGGTCCCTCAACCAGTAAAATTTTATCAAAACTAAATTCTCTATATGTTGAATAACTAAGTTCTCCTAGTAATTCTGGTAAGCTGGGATTTTTTTCATATTCATTTACTTCACTTCCTTGAGGTGTTGGACGTACTGTGTAAATATATTCTGCACTTGCTCTTGCTAGTCCAATACTATGAGTTGCAAACAAAACTCCTTCACTAGCATATTTACCAAGAGTAGTTAAAAAATCTAGCTGAAGTACAGGATGCAAATTAAGTTCTGGTTCATCAATTAAAATGTAGGATGGTTTTTTCATGGCTACATTAAAAAGAACTAAAATAAATTGAGCAAGTCCAGATCCTAGTTCTGATAAGTTGTAAATATTATTATTAATTGCTAACTCCAATGATTGCTGATCATCATTATAATAATTTATTTCCAGTTGTTCTAAGTTAAAAATTCTTTTAATATCATTTGTAATTTCAATAATAGACTTTTTCTTGTTTCTATCATCACCACTTTTATATTCTCTCCATTGAATCATAAAGTTCCGTCCAATTTTTATATCAAAATAATCTAAGTGATTTATGTCTAAAACATTTCTAATAGCTGGGTTTGTAATATCAACTAAATTAAGACTATTTCTAAATGCTCCAATATATAAAGCTTGACTTAAGTCATAAAACAACCTTATTAAATAATATAAATCAGTCCTTTTCCGTTCATTAGGAAGAACTATTTGGGTTTTATCACATTTAAGATTATATAAATTATTTTCGTTGCTAATTATTAAATTTTCCACAGGAAGAAAGACGCTGTAAAAGTAATTTTTATCAATATTTATGGTAATTTTCCTAGCAAAATTAGGTCTATTTTTAACATCATCGTCCACAATGTTAAATTCTAAAATCATAGGTTTAGTGCAGTTGTTATAATTGCAGAATAATTCTTTGTCATTTATAATTTCTTTTGGTAACTTTAAAATTGGTTCTGATGTTGTTAAGACATTAAAAAAAGTATTAAAATCAGAAAGTTGACTAAAAATATAACGCAACTCATAAAATAATTTAAGTAAGGTAGATTTTCCTGAATTGTTGACTCCTATAAATGCTGTAAAGCCTTTTCTAATTTTTATCTTTGCTGGCTTTTCTTCTGAAAAGCAGCGATAGTTTTTGATAGTAATTAAAGTTTCCATAAAATACTCCATGATCTTACATGAGTGAAGTTACATTAAGTAAATAGACAAACTAACACTGAAAACTTTTTAAAATAGCTTCTCAGCTTTAAACAAAATTAGTGTAGCTAGTCTGATACTGTAGCAAAGTTTATACAAGGGTGTTATTATTATAATGTATAATTTAGTGAGTAGAGCAGTATTAATTATAAAGATTTTCTAAATTAACGTAAAAATACAGTGTTGTAGGTTGGGTTGAGGAACGAAACCCAAAATCATTATTTAATATTTTATGGTTAATGTTGGGTTTCACTTTGTTCAACCCAACCTACAGCTAGTGTAATTAATGTGCTATATATTTACTGATGTTCAATTGCAATAACTACCCGATGATTTAAAAAGGAGGTAGAAGCAGAAGATAAATTACTATAAAATTTTCCTGATTACTGTTTTTAGTGATGCTTGGTTGCGGTTTCTATTAAATGGTCGTACTGTAAGATAATTTCTCTGATGGCTTCAATACAGTATTCTGTCTCAAATACTTCTAGATTGTATTTTTCGGCAGATTCTCCAGCAAAGTCGCTAATGTCTAAGTCGTAAGTATTAGGGTTAAATTTACGCCAAAAGTAGTAAATTTCTTCTCCTAAATCTGGGGAATCTGTAAGCATATCAGCTTCAGCACGGCACATTAGGATACATCTATTATTTAGGTCTTTGACTAATGCTTCAATCATTGCTCCTACTTATCAGGTAACTTTATATTTGTTATAAAGTTATTCAATGGAGAGATTTGGTAGTCAGTCAAAAACTGGGAATTAGAAATGATTTTGTTAGATAGGATTCCGATTTGAAGTTTGAAAAATACACAGGTGGGCATTTACTACAATTTTCAGCTTCTATTCAGGATTTTGCCAAAATGCCCACCCTACAAATATTTGGGGTATTTCATTCTGAAAATCAACCGCCATGAAATAAATTTCGGGCTAAAAGCTAAATTGCGTTAAAACGTAATAAATCACAGAAAACCAATACTTGTTCTGATTAATTTGCCAACAAAATTATTCATGAGTATTTTTAAAAATACGTCGGTGGGCATTTACTATAATTTTTAGTTTCTATTCAGGATTTTGCCAAAATGCCCACCCTACAAATATTTGGGGTGTTTAATTTTTTTTGTGTTCTGTTACTAATGTGAGGCTGACCCATGCGCCTTTGTTGTCATAGGTGCGAATTATTCTTTGGCGTAAGTTGGGATCAATTAACCAAGCGGCTTCTAAAAATAAGGGTTGATTTAGTTGGGCTTTTAGGGGTGAGGTGACGGAAGCACCATTAGGTAAAAGTAGGACTTGGATTTGCTTTTGGGGATTTTGATCAAATAGAATTATTTGGTCTTGAATTGTGGCGGTGCTGGTGATGGTTGTGTTGCCAAATGTGGTGGTTTGTGATAATCTACCATGATGATCAATTTCTAATTTTAAGTTACTAGAAATTTGACTGGGGGAACGCAAATCAAAATAAATGGTTTTGGCTTCGCCTTGCCATTCTCCTAATAAATCGTTGATTTGTAAGGGTGGATTTTCAATGGCGGGTGTACCTGCGAGGTGTTCACGAATTAAGGTGATATGATCTAAGTCACCGTTTTTATTAAAAAGTTGCACTATTCGCACCCGGCGATTTTCATAAATTAAGCCTAATTCTGCACCAAATTCGGCAAAGGGTCCGAGTTGAATTGAACCTTGAGAAAATGCACCGTTATCAAAAAATAATACACTTCTGGCTAGGGTGCTATATTCTAAAATTTGTTCGCTTGCACCTTGGCGAATGGTTTGACGGATGGTTTGATTGTTATTTAAACCTTGTAAGGTGACGATGCTTTTGATGTCTTCTAATAATTTACCTTGGGGTGAATAGCGAGTAAATGAACCTTGCCATTCTCCTAGATTTTTGAGTAGATATTCCCATTGAGATGCCATAGTTTTGTTATGAGTTGTTATTTGGACGATGATAGGGCGGGTAAGATGTCTACCCTGCAAGATTTAATAATATTGATTTAATTAATATGAATTTTACAGTAAGTTGGGGGTAAATGATGTACAAAGGCTAATCATCTAGCTTGATGCTAAAAGAGTTTAAAACCTGTTCCCTGCACCGCACTGAGCGCAGCCGAAGTGTTCCCTGTTCCCTGTTTCCTATCGAGAAAAACGACGGACGGCAAACAAACTTCCTAATAAACCGACAGTTGCACCAAAACTTAAGAGAATGAGGGGTAAAAGGATGGTTTGGGATGTGGTGAGACGTAAACCATTACCAAGAAATTGAATGAAATCCGGTTGATTTGTTAATAAGTTATTGAGAAATTGTTGAGTGACGGAAATAAAACTCCAGGCGATCGCCCCACCGCATACACCAAATAAAATTCCTTGTATAATAAATGGCAAGTAAATCCAAATAGCTGTTGCACCTACTAACTGCATAATTTCAATTTCCCTACGTCTGGCTAGGACTATTAAGCGGATGGTGGTAGTGGTGACGGCGATCGCTGTTAAGGTCAAAATCGCTGTAATCATGATTGTTACCCAGTTTAACCCTTGATGTAATTGGGCTACTCGTTTTACAGCTTCATCTATATATTTCACCACATCTACACCTGGTAATTTTGCCAATTGGGTGGCTAAATTGGGTACAGCTTCCGCGTCTTGGGCTTTGACTTTGATTTCATCCACCAAAGGATTACCCCCTAGTTGTTGGGTAGCGCCGTCAATATCGCTAATTCCCAATTCTTTAACTAACTTTGTCCAAGCTTCTTCTTTGGGAATGATTTGGACTTTGGCTACTCCGGGTATTTGTGCCACCATAGTTTCTAGACTGGTAGCTGTGACACCAGATTCTAAATATACTGATACTTCTAGCTGACTGCCAAACTGATTTAACAGGGTTTCCACTTGCCAAGAAACCTGCAAACTTAAACCAAATAAAAATAATAGCACTGTCACCGTACTAACAGCAGCCCAATTCATCCACCCTCCCCGCAACAACCCCAGGAAGGTTTCTTTTAACAGATAATCTAGTTTGGTAAAGGCTTTAAACACGAGAGTGATTTAAACTGGAAAGTTCAAAATAATATACCAAATAATATACAGCCCGTTTCAGGTAAATGAGGTGCAAATTTTTGGAACAAACCCTTATAAAAAGAGACTTTCAACCCTGTTCCCTGTTAATAGTTCCCTGTTCCCTGCTGTAAGTGCAAAAAAACAATCTCACCTTCTGGCGATCGCTACTTTTCGCTATGTTACATTTGCCATGACGTTATGTAATCCATGCTTCATCAGTGCTAACCTTGCATATCACCCTTTTGGGTGACACCATTTGACGGAGGTGCATTATCGTGGCATTAGGTGAAACTAAAGCGGTATTCAATCATAATTTCTTTGTTAAAGGTATAGGATATGGGTTTCTATTCACAAGTGATTGCACCCCGATTGATAGATGCAGCAATGTCTCAACCTCTATTTTCTGAATATCGGCGGCAAGTTTTAGCGGATGTGACTGGAGAGGTTTTAGAAATTGGTTTTGGTTCTGGTGTGAACCTTTCTTACTACCCAGAACATCTACAAAAGCTAATCACAATTGATGCTAATGCAGGGATGAATACACTAGCAAAAAAAAGAATTTCATCTTCTCATATTCAAGTTGATCACCGAGTTCTCAATGGTGAGAATTTACCAATGGCTGATCATACTTTTGATAGTGTTGTTAGTACATTTTGTTTATGTAGTATTGCCAATGTCGCTCAAGCAATTAAAGAAATTCATCGAGTTCTCAAACCGGGTGGAAGATTCTTTTTTCTCGAACATGGCTTGAGTAATGAGCCAAATATTCAAGTTTGGCAACATCGTTTGAACTCGATTAGTAAAGTAATTGGTGATGGTTGTAATATTAACCGTGATATGAAACAGTTGGTTTCTGACCAGTTTGAGAATGTGACTGTTGAGCAGTTTTATGTACCAAAAGCACCAAAAATAGGCGGATATTTATACAAAGGTGTTGCTGTTAAGTCGGCATAAAGTTAATCCCTAAATAATCAAAATGCCCATTCCGGGTTAAATCCTAAGAATGAGCAAAAATTCTATTCAATAAATCAACTTTAGAATGAAGAAAGATATGGTATGAAATAAATCAATAAATCAACTTTAGAACAGATATAGGATGAAATAAATCAACAAATCAACTTTAGAACAAAAAAACAAAAGGAAGAAAAAAACAGGTAATTATTTAATACTTTTCTTCCTAATTCCTGCTTTTAATATGGCCATTTCCAGTTATTGATTTCTGGCATATCTTCGCCATGTTCACTGATGTATTGCTTGTGTTCAATTAACTTATCCCGTAACATTTGTTTGACATAGGCGGCTTTGTAACCTAATTTGGGGACGCGATCGCATACATCCATGACCAAATGAAAACGGTCTAAATCATTCAGCACCACCATATCAAAGGGGGTCGTAGTTGTGCCCTCTTCTTTATAACCCCGGACGTGTAAATTCTTATGGTTAGTATGGCGATAGGTGAGACGGTGAATCAACCAGGGATAACCGTGGAAAGCAAAGATAATCGGTTTATCGGTGGTGAAAATACTATCAAAATCTTTGCTGCTTAAGCCGTGGGGATGTTCAGTGTTGGGCTGGAGAGTCATCAAGTCTACCACATTCACCACCCGCACCTTTAAATCGGGGAAGTGTTGACGCAGAATATCTACAGCTGCCAAAGTTTCTAAGGTGGGAATATCCCCAGCGCAGGCCATGACTACATCAGGTTCACTACCTTGGTCATTACTAGCCCATTCCCAGATACTAATACCTTTAGTACAATGCTTAATCGCCGCATCCATATCTAAATACTGTAATGCGGGTTGCTTACCTGCCACAATCACATTGATATAGTTTCGACTTCTTAAACAGTGGTCTGTCACTGATAACAGGGTGTTAGCATCGGGGGGAAGATAAACCCGAATCACTTCTGATTTTTTATTCACCACTAAATCTAGAAAACCTGGGTCTTGGTGGGAAAAACCATTGTGATCTTGTCGCCAAACATGGGAAGTTAATAAATAAGTGAGAGAGGCGATCGGTCTTCTCCAAGGTATATGGCGGGTAGTTTTCAACCATTTGGCGTGTTGGTTGAACATGGAATCAATAATGTGAATAAACGCTTCATAACAAGAGAAGAAACCATGCCGACCTGTAAGAAGATAACCCTCTAACCAACCTTGACAGGTGGTTTCACTGAGGATTTCCATGACTCGACCTTCGGGGGACAGGTGATCATCTTCCGGTAAAGTTTCCGCTACCCAAACGCGGTTAGTTACTTCCAATACAGCATCAAGCCGGTTAGAGGCGGTTTCGTCGGGGCCAAAAATGCGGAAATTGCGACTTTCCTGGTTGAGTTTGAGGACATCACGCAGTAATTGACCTGCTGCTTTGGTGGCTTCAGCTATAGAATTTCCAGGTTTGGGTACATCAACCGCATATTTGCGGAAATCAGGCATTTTTAGTTCCCGCAGTAATAGACCGCCGTTAGCGTGGGGGTTGTCTCCCATCCGGCGCTGTCCTTGGGGGGCTAATTCTGCTAATTCAGAAATGAATTTACCAGTTTCGTCAAAAAGTTCTTCGGGTTTGTAACTTTTTAACCAGTCTTCTAAGAGTTTGAGGTTTTCTGGTTTGTCGGCTACACTGCCAAAGGGGACTTGATGCGATCGCCAATAATCTTCTGTCTTCTTACCATTAACTTCTTTCGGACCCGTCCAACCTTTAGGAGTCCGCATAATAATCATCGGCCATCGGGGACGCTCAGTAAATCCATGTACCCTAGCTTCCCTTTGGATACCTTGAATTTCACTAATCACTATATCCAAAGTTGCTGCCATCTCTTGATGTACTTGGGCAGGATCAGACCCTTCCACAAAGTAAGGCTTATACCCATAGCCAATAAACAAGCTTTCTAACTCTTCATGGCTTAACCGTGCCAACACCGTCGGGTTAGCAATTTTGTACCCATTCAAATGTAAAATCGGCAACACAGCCCCATCATGGATCGGGTTCAAAAACTTGTTAGAATGCCAGCTAGTAGCTAAAGCCCCGGTTTCTGCTTCCCCATCTCCGACCACCGTAGCCACAATTAAATCAGGGTTATCAAAAGCCGCACCATAAGCATGAACTAAAGCATAACCCAACTCTCCCCCTTCATGAATTGAACCAGGAGTTTCCGGTGCAACATGACTAGGAATACCACCAGGGAAAGAAAACTGTTTAAACAGTTGTTTCATCCCCTCCGCATCTTGGGAAATATTAGGATAATATTCGCTGTAAGTTCCTTCTAAATAGGTGTTAGCCACTAACCCAGGTCCACCATGACCAGGGCCAGCGATATAAATCATGTTCAAATCATATTTCTTAATTACCCGGTTCAGGTGAACATAAAGGAAATTTAGACCTGGTGTAGTTCCCCAATGTCCTAACAAACGGGGTTTAACGTGTTCAACTTTTAAAGGTTCTCTCAATAAAGGATTATCAAGCAAATATATCTGTCCAACCGAAAGATAATTAGCTGCCCGCCAATAAGCGTTGATTTTTTCTAATTCTTGAGGTGTTAACGGTTTTGTTTGTGGAGCATTAGCTAAAGTCATCTCAAACTCCAATATCACAGGGTTTTTACTAATTTATTTCGTGTACCAGTTTAGTTTTTTGTAGCTGGGAGAGCATCATACCTGTGACCAATTTTCCAGTATTTGAAAAGGAAAATTAGCCATTAGTCAAGACACTGTATTATTACGTGTGGTTTAAAATAACACGCCATCGCTACTAATTATTACTTTCAAAGTCTAGCAGAGTAAGTATAAATTCATTTCATCTTTAGAATATTTTAATAAAATTGTTATTTGTTGCCTTATTTAATATTTTATTAATTTTTCATCTAGTTAAAAATACTATTTATTAAAATTTTGCTGAATTTTAGCAAATACAGCCCGTTTCATGTCAATGATGTGCAAATTTTTGGAACGAACCCTTATACAAAGAGACTTTTAATCTTCCTGTTCCCTGCACCGCACTGAGCGCAGCCGAAGTGTTCCCTGTTCCCTGCTGTAATGTGAATTATGTTTATATATGTCAAAATTATACCAATTTGTTAAGCATTTTTAAGTCAAATTTTTAACTCAAGGTTAACTTTAGTTAAAGCTGTAAATAGTAAGGATAATTTTTTCTGATTTCACCCTTTTCCGAGCAAGAAAATGTGAAAAATAAATTATCTTCTGTAACCAAAGGTTAAAAAATGCAAATTACAAAACGCAACATTGATTTAAGAGTAGATGACAGTTTAATGAGAGTGTATATCGCCTCTCCTAAACCTGCGGGAAAATACCCAGGCATCATTTTCTATAGTGATATTTATCAATTAGGAGGGGCAATAATTCGTTTAGTTAACTATTTAGCTGGATTTGGTTATGTAGTTGCAGCACCAGAAATTTTTCATCGTATTGAACCTGTAGGTTTAGCAATTGAACCTGATGATATTGGCAGAATGCGCGGTAATGATGACGCACGACGCACCTTAATCTCGGAATATGATGCTGACTGTCGGGCAGTAATTGACTTTTTGAAAAATGACAATACAGTTATTACCGAAAAAATCGGGACATTAGGTTTTTGCATTGGTGGACATTTAGCTTTTCGTGCCGCTTTGGCTAATGAAATTAAAACCTCTGTTTGCTGTTATCCTACAGGCATTCCTAGCGGTAAATTAGGTAAAGGAGTGGCCGATACTATTCACCGCGTAGGGGAAATTAAAGGAGAAATGTTACTAATTTTTGGCACACAAGACCCCCACATTCCCGATCATGATCGGCAAACAATTATTCATACTTTAGAAAAGGCCAAAATCCCTCATCAATTTTTCTGTTATGAAGCCGAACATACATTTATGAGAGATGATGGTTATCGTTATGACTCTGCTGCTTCTACGTCCGCCTGGCAGGAAATTATAGCTTTCTTAAAGCGGACATTATAATTAAATTCTTTAAACTCTAGGTGTGGGTTGAGAAAATGATTTTCCATACTAACCAAAAATCTCTCAACAAAACCCACCCTCAGACTGAATCAAAATAAATAATCTATCAATAAAACCTCTTTTTACAAAAAATGACACAAGATATACAATTTAATATATATTAAGAGATTATACCTTAGCATCAACCATTAAACATGGACTTCCTGACATTGTTAGGATTCACCGCAGCCACTTTAACCACTGTAGCCTTTTTACCGCAGATGTTGCAAACTTGGCGAACAAAATCAGCCAAGGATGTATCTTATGTGATGCTCATTACCTTCATTATTGGTTTGTTTCTGTGGTTAATCTACGGTATTATTCTGGGTGCTGTGCCAATTATTGCCGCTAATTCGGTGACATTAATTTTTAATTTGATAATTTTATGGCTTAAAATTAAATATAGATAACTATAACTTGATCAAAATTAAGCTGTGACATCATCTGTATTTAACTCGGAACGCCTGCTATTTACCCCTGCTACTCCCAAAACTGACGCTATCCCCCTGATTTTTGCTTTTCCTAATGAGTATACTGTCGGGATCACCAGCCTTGGCTATCAGGTAGTTTGGGCAACTTTAGCCATGCGTGAAGATTTACAGGTAAGTCGGTTATTTACAGATGTTCATGAACAGTTACCCAGACATCCAGAATTATTGGGTTTTTCTATGTCTTGGGAATTAGATTATGTGAATATTTTTAATTTATTAGAATCTTTGGACATATCCATTAGGGCAAATTCCCGTGATGAAAATCATCCCTTAATTTTTGGGGGTGGGCCAGTGCTGACGGCTAACCCTGAACCATTCGCCGATTTTTTTGATGTGGTTTTGTTAGGAGATGGGGAACTTTTACTAGGGAATTTTATTGAGGCTTACAAAGAAGTTAGAAATGCTAATCGGGAAACTAAATTAAAAAGATTGGCACAAGTACCAGGAATTTATATTCCTAGTTTGTATACAGTGGAATATACAGCACCGGATGGTGAAATTAAATCAATTCAGCCAATTGCTGAAGAAATTCCGCCCATTATCCAAAAACAAACTTACCGAGGTAATACCCTTTCTGCTTCTACGGTAGTGACAGAGAAAGCCGCTTGGGAAAATATTTTTATGGTGGAAGTGGTGCGGAGTTGTCCAGAAATGTGCCGCTTTTGTTTGGCTAGTTATTTAACTTTACCATTTAGAACCGCCAGTTTTGAAAGTTCTTTAATTCCGGCAATTGAAAGAGGATTAGAAGTTACGAATAGATTGGGTTTATTGGGTGCTTCAGTCACTCAACATCCCGAATTTTCGGATTTATTAAAATATCTCAGTCAGCCAAAATATGATGATGTCCGGTTGAGTATTGCGTCAGTCAGAACTAATACTGTGAGTGTAGAATTAGCCGCAACTTTAGCCAAAAGAGACACGCGATCGCTTACCATCGCTGTAGAAAGTGGTTCAGCCCAGCTACGGCAAATCATTAACAAGAAGTTGGAAAATGAGGAAATCATCCAAGCGGCTGTAAATGCTAAAGCTGGAGGGCTATCTAGCTTAAAATTATACGGGATGGTAGGCATTCCCGGCGAAGAACCCGAAGATTTAGATGCTACCGTAACCATGATGAAAGCAGTAAAAAAAGCTGCCCCAGGTCTGCGGTTAACACTAGGATGCAGTACCTTCGTCCCCAAATCACACACCCCTTTTCAATGGTTTGGAGTGAATAAACAAGCAGAAAAAAGGTTACAATCCTTGCAAAAACAACTCAAACCCCAAGGGATAGACTTCCGACCAGAAAGCTACAATTGGTCTATTATCCAGGCTTTACTATCAAGAGGCGATCGCCGTTTATCCACATTATTAGAACTCACCCGCGATTTTGGCGACTCTCTAGGTAGCTATAAACGAGCATTTAAACAGCTAAAAGGACAAATTCCTGATTTAGATTTTTACGTTTTTGATCATTGGCCAACCCAGCAAATTTTACCCTGGAATCACCTGCAAGGACCCTTACCACAGTCCACACTCATCAAACATTTAGCCGATGCTACTAGTCATTTTCGCTCATCTGCCAAACAGTTACAAACTGTAAATTAAAAAAATCGAACTTTTCCTAAATCAATATTTAGATTATACTGGTTTTAAGTTAAGTGAAAAATCATAAATGCAAACTACATCTGAGTATTACTGTGCTTATTGTGGTGAAGAAAATTTAACCTTTATAGATTTGAGTGGCGGAATGCAACAATCTTATATAGAAGATTGTCAAGTGTGCTGCCGTCCTAATATTTTATATATTAGAGTTGATGAAGATACACTAGAAATTGAAATTGACACAGAGTACGAAGGCTAAAGTTTAGGTTTTTCTTTCCATGTTGCACTTTAAACATTCTTCAGTTATTGACGCACCAGTAGAAGTAGTTTGGAAATTTCACGAAAGACCAGACATTTTACAACTGCTAACCCCTCCTTGGCAACCGGTTCAAGTTGTCCGTCGTGAAGGGGGACTTGATGAAGGTGCAATTACCGAATTTCGGTTATTTCTTGGACCCCTACCTTTAACTTGGTTAGCACGTCATACAGAATGTGAAAAATATCATCTATTTACCGATGAACAAATATCAGGACCCTTTGAATCTTGGATACATCGCCATCAATTTACATCAGAAAATGGCAAAACTAGATTAACAGATGATATTTCCTTTATTATGCCTGGTGGTGATCCCGTAGAATTTGTTAGCGGTTGGTTAATCCAAGTTCAATTAGAAGCCATGTTTCGCTATCGTCATTTTATTACTAAGCGAGAATGTGAGTCAAAATAGCCGCTATGCTAACAACAAAATCAAGAAAGTATTAAATACATAACTTTATATTTGTTTACCTTTGACCAAGGTGCTATTTTCTGGAATCGCTCAGATAGGAATTGAATAATTAATCACTAACTATTACTCATATAGGAATCCTAAATGATTCATGAAAAACTTTAAGTATGTGTAGGGTGGGTATTTATCAGTAAAACACTGAATGGAAGCAGAAAATTGTTGGAAATGCCCACCGACCTATTTTTCAAAAATCAAACAGGAATCCTATATTTCTATTCTGTTAAATCTCCAGAGGTAAATTATTGTGTCTACCAAAAATCAGCCACAGAACACATTAGGGGGATTATATGTACAATCTCCTGACGGTAAAGAATTAGTTTTCCCACTCAAACATACAGAAGTTCAAGCCAAAATTGCAGGTAATTTATCCAGAGTAGAAGTTATTCAAAGTTTTGAAAATCCTTTTAACAAACCTTTAGAAGCCGTCTATATTTTCCCCTTGCCAGATGAAGCGGCTGTAGATGAAATGGAAATTAAAATTGGGGAAAAAATTATTAAAGGTAGTATTAAAAAACGAGAAGAAGCACAAGAAATTTATCAACAAGCGAAAAGAGAAGGACGCACAGCCGGTTTATTAGAACAAGAACGAGATAACATTTTTACTCAATCTTTAGCTAACATTCAACCCGGCGAACAAATTGATGTTATCATCCGTTACACCGACAGCTTAAAATTTATTGGGGGAAATTATGAATTTGTCTTCCCGATGGTAGTGGGACCTCGTTACATTCCTGGTACACCCATTGATGGAAGTGGAGACACAGACAAAGTTCCCGACGCTTCCCGTATTACACCTCCAGTTATTCCCCCAGGAATGCGAAGCCGTCACGATATCAATGTGAATGTAGAAATTAACGCCGGTTTACCCGTTAGTAATATAACTTCCCCTTCTCACCAAATACAAATAGAACAAAATCACGAAATTTCACAAATTAAACTTGCTGGTGGAGATACTATTCCCAACAAAGATTTTATCCTCCGTTATCAAGTCGCAGGTAAAACCACTCAAACCACAATCTTAACTCAAACAGATCAACGGGGTGGACATTTTGCTATTTATTTTATCCCCGCTTTAGAATATCAAACCTCAGAAATCGTTCCCAAAGATGTAGTTTTTCTCATTGATACTTCCGGTTCACAAGCAGGCGCACCTATAAAACAATGTCAGGAATTAATGCGCCACTTTATTTATAGTTTAAATCCCGATGATACCTTTGCAATTATTGATTTTGCCACAACTACCAGACAATTATCATCAACCCCATTAGCTAATACCCCCGCAAATATCATCACAGCAATTAATTATATCAATAAATTGGATGCCAATGGCGGAACAGAATTATTAAATGGTATTCAAGCAGTTTTAAAATTTCCTGTTAGTTCTCACAGATTACGGAGTATAGTTTTACTAACTGATGGTTATATTGGTAATGAAAATGAAATTTTAGCCAAAGTCCAACGGGAATTAAAACCAGGAAACCGCCTCTATAGTTTTGGTGCTGGTAGTTCTGTTAACCGCTTTTTCCTGAATCGTATTGCAGAAATAGGCAGAGGTACATCAACAATTATTCGTCATGATGAACCAGTAGAAACAACAGTAGAAAAATTTTGCCAAGAAATTAGCAACCCAGTCTTAACTAACATTCAGATTATCTGGGAAGGTGCAGGAGAGACACCAATTATCTATCCTACTGCTGTCACAGATTTATTTGCTCAACAGCCTTTAGTTTTATTTGGTAAAAAGCCAGATAGTATCGCCGGTAAATTACACATTACTGGTATTGTAGCAGGTAATCAAACTTATCAAAAAACCTTTGACCTAAATTTTGAAGAAGGAGGCAATAAAGCCCTAGCCCAACTTTGGGGCAGGGCTGAAATTAAAGAATTAATGAATCAGATGTTTAGTTATGAAACCCTAGATAGAGTTGAAGCCGTCACAGAAACTGCATTAACTTATCAATTACTATCTAAATATACCGCTTTTGTTGCCGTTAGTGAAGATGTGAGAATAGACGGAAACAGCGAAACAATTTCTGTACAAGTGCCTGTAGAAATGCCGGAAGCAGTTAGCAGAGAAGCCGTTTTTGGATATGCACCTTCTGCCCCTGCTGGTAGTATGTTATATTTCGGAGTTCCTTCTCCTAAAATGCAATCAGCATCTTTTAGAGATATGTATGATGAATCTGAATATGAGAGAGGTATTTGTTTTAGTCCATCATTTGATTTACCGGAGGAAGATAATAATAAAATTAAGGTTGTAAATATTACCGAATTAGACAAATCCGCTATTTTCAAATTAACTCAACATTTGCAAGGGATAGAATTATCTGATGTTGCTATTGGTCAACTCAAATTTATCTGTAAAATAGTTAGAGGACGTGTAAAACAAATAATCTTAGATGAGAAAAATTCAACTTTTACGAATGTAGAGGTAATAGAAAAAATTAAGCAAGCAATATTAACTTGGCTAGTTCCTGGCAACCCTAAAAAAGCAATTTATATTACCCTACAAATTAATTAATTTAAAGGGAAAATTTCACTTTACAAAAAGTATTGAATCATTTTCCGGTTGTGTAGAGATTTTCCCTGGAAAGTCTCTACAAGGATTTTGATATTTATCACAATGATTTTAATTACCAAGATCATCAACGCTTCATATTAAAAATATGGTTTAATTAGATTGAAACTTTGCGAAACCTAATCTACAGAACAAAATTACCAAATAATCATCATTACTATGTCAAATCAAAAAAAAGAACCCAAAGGTTGTGGATGCTCAAATATTCCTATTTCTTTAATTTTAATTATTTTAGGAGGTGGTTATTTGTGGTTTAGTCAGCCAGGAAATCTAGATATCAGTAAATTCTTACCTAAGAATGAACAAATAACTAATTCTACTTCAACTTCTACACCAACAAATTCTCCAATTCCCACACCAACAAATTCTCCAACTTCCGCACCAACTAATTCCCCCACTTCCACCCCTTCAGTTAACCCAAAAACTACACAGAAAACAGCCACATCTACAAAACAATCAGTCATTCCCAATACTTGGGAGAAAAAAATAATTAGAGGAATTTATTTAAGTCGCTACCAAGTCACCAATAACGCTAGTGAAGCCACAATTCGGGAAAGAGTTCGTTACTATAAATCTCAAGGCTTTAATACCATTATTCATGGTGTGTGGGGTAATGGTTGTACGATGTACAAAAGCGAAGTTTTGGAAAAAATGGTTGGTTTAAAAAGTTGTCCAAATCAATTTCAAGATAAATGGTTAGATTGGTTAATTGATGAAGCGCACAAACAAGGAATGGAAGTTCATGCTTATTTTGAGAAAGGAATTAAAATAGATGAAAACAGTCCTATTTTTGATTTAGCCGTTTCTCGACGTTGGATAGTTCCTGGTGTTGATAAAACCTACCCAGCAATTGATCATTATGTTCTTGATGTAGAGATTCCTGAAGTTGCTAATTTATTTACAAATATCTCAGTTGAATTTGTCCAAAAATATCCCAAAATTGATGCAGTGCAATGGGATGATTATCTAGGATATCATGCTAAATTACCTGGAAAATTAGACCGCACCACTAAATTAACTAATTTTGTGCAGCAAATGATTACAGCAATTAAAAAAGCTAACCCTTCAGTTAGTTTTGATATTTGTCATCATAATCCCTATTGGGCTAAACAATATTTCGCAGCCGATTGGGAAAAATGGAATGTTGATCGAGTGTTTATTCAAAATTATAATGAAGCTAATTTTCAAGAAGAATTAAATTATGTGAAAAACTCTGATGGAATCGCTATTAGTGATAAACAATTTCCCCGATTAAAAGAATTAATAGATAACCCAGCCGTCAAAAGTATTTTAGTTTTTCCTATCGCTGGAAAACCAGAGGAAACATCTGTGAAATTAAAAAGCTTGATTCAAAATAAAAATTAGAATCTATACTTATCATTTAATCCTAATCAAATAATGTAGGTTGGGTTGACGTAAGTAAACCCAACATTTCCCACAACAAAATAAATAAATTTTTCTCGATGTTTTTAAATATAAAATTTTAACTTTTAAATTAGAGAACCTCTTGCATTAATTTTTCTAATAACTCGTAAACTTGTGTACCTATTTCTTGGGGATAATTAGGATTATTTGGATTACAACCACCGAGTTTTTTAGCTCTGGTAATTGCTTGAGGTATATATTCTATTAACTTTGTATAATAGGGTTGATGTTCATTATTATGAATACGATTTAATAAATTTTTGCATATTCCTGATCTTTTTTTAATAGGAGATTCTTCAATGTAATCTTTTAAGCTTTTATCGGTATTTTCTCCTGGTATATAGTCTTTGATTAGGCTGATTTCTAAATCAACAAAATGCATCATTAGCCAAATTTCAAAACATGGATTACTTAAACCTAACTTATATAAAAAATTGGTATTACATTCTTGTGCAAGATTTATAATACATTCTCTACGATTATCATGCTCATCGGTATCTATTATTAGCCATAATTCATCATAATTTTCTCTTAATTTATACTGTTGCTGTAAAATTTGAGAAAATTGAATTATCGTCTTATATACACTATTGGGATCAGAATCGCCCGACTCTAATCTATCTATAAATTCAACATGAATATAACTAGAATTAAACTTTTCTCTATATTGATTTTCTAGTTCTTTAAAATAATTAGCTTCTGTTTTATATCCTTCCGCAGCTATTACATATAGTTTCCATTTACCATCTTTACATTTATGATTAATATGAGTTGTTCTATCCTGATAATTGGTATTTCTTTCTCTTGGCATTTATTTACTCCACCCTAATCCTTTTAAGTCTTTAATAAATGGTATAGCTCCGAATCTTCCATGAAGATAACCAGAAACTAAGTCTAAATTTTCAACATCGGTATTAGCTAAAGAATAAGCTAGAGATTGTCCATGTTTGTCTTTTTCTATAAACCAAATTTCATCTTTTCTAAAAATATCTTTTATATCTAGTAGTTGAACTTCATGAGTAGTAGCAATTAACTGACTATTCAGGTGAGCATTTTTAGAACTATTCAGAAAAAGATCAAATAATTTTCTTACTAGCAAAGAATGTAAACTCCTTTCAATTTCATCTATCACAATTACGGTGTTACCCTGAGATAAGTTAATCAACATGGGAATTAAATCTATTAATCTTTGCGTTCCGTCTGACTCCTCAGATATTTTAAATAATACATCATTGTTGTCTTTTTTATCTACCCTAACTATTGATAGTTCTTTCACTACTAATCTATCAGTTCCATCTTTTGCTCGTGAAATAACGCTGCCAGATTGAGATATAAATCCTTTAAATTTATCATCTTCATAAGGAAAACTCTGCTTAATTGCATCCTTGATTTCCGGCTCAATTTCCGAGTAATCATCAAAATCTTTCTCTGTAAAGTTAATTTCTTTAATTCCTAAATCGAATGATTCTAATATATCGCTCCAATCATCTAAATTCGCTTGAAAAAACAGTACAGGGAATGATTTAGAATTGGGAAAAATAATTGTTAAAACATCATCGAACCAATTATAAATATTACTCAATTGGTTTATTTTTCGCTCCTGAGAATTTGTAAGAAAAAGTAAATTCGGTCTTGTACTTACGGCTTCATAACTTATTCTATTTCTGTCAAATTCAGAAATATTTGAAAATATCTCATGTTCAAAATATAACTTTGTATTTTCTCCTGTTCTTTCATAAACAGGACGTTCTAAATTTAATCCTATTTCAAATAGCCATTCTTCATGTACTCTATGTTTATCAACTACAAAACCATAAGCATATTGCTTATTATCATGTCTAAACTCAAATTCAAATCTTGATGGTTTACTATAACAAGACTTATCTAGTTTAAAATTGTTGATGTTTATGTTTTTCTTTACTTCTGTACCTTTAACTATTAATTTACGGGCAAAATCCATTGCTTTAATCAGATTAGATTTGCCCGAAGCATTAGCGCCGTATATAATTGATGATCTTAATAATTTTATTGATTCCTCAGAATCTCCCTCTATTACATGGTGTCTTTTATTAGCATCATTTGATGCAATCATGTTAAATTCTACCCTTTGATTAAAGGATAGAAAGTTTTCTACTGTGAATCTAATTAACATACTTAATTCAATTTTCTAGTTGGTTACTTCCATCATACTTGTAATCTGCCCCAATTAAAATAAATTTCTTAATTCGGTGAAGCTTCTGTTTGTAAAGTAACTTTTTTTTCTGTTTTATCTTCTTCTGGGAGGGGTGGACGTAGGCATAAATATAAAAGTGGGCCAAATAAGGGAATGATAGTAAATACCCAGTATAAAGTTTGATTTTTCCAGTTACGTCGTGCCATGTCATCCCCTAAAAATACTGGAAAGAGGAAATGAAGTAGCCAAAAATCTAAAAAGGTGACGTGAATTAATCTATTAGTTTGCCATTGATAGAAAAAGTTACTCCAATCACCTTTAATGAAGCTATAAATTACTAACATTAAGGAAGTGATGGTTAAGACAATTCCTAAAAGACGGGCATCAAAAAATCTGATGAGTAGGTTTTTTTCACCGCTAAATTTTTGATTTGGTTCTCTTAAGATGATGTAAGGTAAAAGAGCGATAGAACCAAGGAAGAAAGATACAATAGCAAATAACCAAGCGGGAGTTTTTTGATTTCTGCCATCGGCAAAAATTACGGCACAATAGATAAAAGGCCAAATGCCCATAATATTAAATAGGGCTATAATTGCGGGATTAATTCCTTGCCATTCAGCAGCGAATAAGTTTTTAATTAGTTCAAAGTTACTTGGTTGGTCAGGGGGTGCAAGTAAAAATGCGTAGCCAAGAAAACCTAGCCACAGTACACTAAAAGCAATTCTTCTCAACATAATTAATTTCTAACTCAATGCTTCAGAAAGATAATCAGCTGCTGCTGCGACAACAGCGATCGCACTTTCGTAATCTAAACGGGTGGGGCCTAATACTCCTACGCTTCCTACAGGCATACTACCCCGACGATAAGTAGACGAAATCAGGCTACAAGTCCGCATCGGTTCTAAGGGGTTTTCTGTACCAATCCTTACTGTCACTTTTGGTTTACCTGGTTCATCTATTTCGGATTCCCCACAAATTAACTGCCAAAGTTGTTCTTGTTCTTCCTCCAATAAGTGCATGATTGTTTGCACTTGCTGAACCTGAGAAAATTCCGGTTGTCGCAATACTTCACCTACACCCCGCACCATGATTTGAGTTGCTGATGGTGCTAAAGCCCGACGTGTTAATTCTAATAGCGAACTCCTTAAAAATTCACCATAGCGCTGGAATTCTTGATCTAACTCTGTCCAATCTAGTTGAGTTAATTCTAATAAACTTAAACCTTTAATATGACTATTCAAAAAGTTAGAAACTATTTGCAGTTCTCGATCAATTACCTCTACATCAAGTTGATTGCTTGAAAACTGGGGAGGCAAATCCATTAATTTAGAATGCGTCTCATAGCTGTCTGTTACAACAATCAGCATAATCCGACTAGATTCTATCTGTAATAACTGTATGTGCTTTATTTGTGCTGTATATGTCTGAGGCATGGTAATAAGGCTAATACAACCGCTTAAGGTTGCTAAAATATGTCCCGCTCCCTGTAAAAGTGCCTCTAAACTCCAGTCATCCCAATGAAGACGCTGCTGTAATGCGGCTTCTACTTCTTTAGCTAATGCTTCTGATGGGGTAATCAGTTTATCAACATAAATCCGATAGCCAGAATCAGAAGGAACTCTACCCGCAGAAGTATGGGGTTGATAGAGTAACCCGGATTTCTCTAAAACATTCATGACATTGCGAATTGTCGCTGAACTTACACCCAGGTCAAATTCTTCAATTAGGGCTTTAGAACCAACTGGTTCAGCAGTAGCGATATAATGTCGTACAGTTGCCCAAAGTATATGCTGTTGTCTATGAGTCAGCTGAACTTGCATAAGGGAATGTCTTACTAAAGGCAAATCTTAATCAAACTTTGACAAAATTGTGGCTTTCACCACTGTGAGAACTAATTTTTAATGAAATTGAGTTAGAAATTTATATATTTATATTATATTTTGTAAACATGGAGGTAAAATCCTAGATATTATCTAGAATATCTCCTAGCGGCTTATTTTTCTGACAAGTTCCCATCTTTATTACCTTATTCTTCCACAATATACTAGCACAAGCTGTATTTTTAAACACAAAATTTATTTTTGCAGTGGTTATCAGTTAGCTGTCAATCTAACAGTGAATTTACTGCAATTAAGGGGATTCATTAAACATAAATTTTGTACTTAAATTTAAATAATTCTTTAGTATTCTATATTACTTAATATCTTTGTAAAAAATATTTTATTGAATTCATTAAGTTTTTCAGTGTTTTTTCTCTTCCCTCATCACTGGCTGGATGTTTTTTACCTAACAACTTGACAACATAGAAAAAACCACACCTTGAGCATAGGTTCAGATGTGGAAATTTTAATTTAAATAAATAATTTGGAAGTTGGGACTTCTGTAGACTTGCCTTAGTATCTAGGCACTGAGGAATCAACTAACAGCGAATAAGCATCAATTCCACCGGAAATGTTATTGACGTTTGTAAATCCTTGTTCCATTAACCATTGACACATTTGGGCTGAACGGATGCCATGATGACAAATCACTAAGGTTTCTGTATGGAGATCAAAGCGACTAGCCATTTCCCCGTTCCATTGAGCAAACTCACTTAATGGGAGGTTGACAAAACCGGGAATTTTTGCTAATGCTAATTCTTGAGGTTCACGGACATCAATTAATTGTAGCTGTGAGTCACCAGAGGCTATACGCTGGGCTAGTTCTGTAACGCTAATTTGGTTAATTTGACTAAAAGATTTACCTGTCATGTAGTTTTTCTAAACAAGCCTATACTATTTCATGTTGGCAGAAAAAGAATAAAATAGGTTAATTGTGAATAGACAAAACTCATTATTTGGACTTATAGTTGCAGGTGCGATCGCTCTATTATTAGTTGTCTTTGTGGGAGCTTACTGGCTTTTACCCAAAAAAGCAGCTAAATTAATTACCCCTGCTTCCCAACCTCATACGGGTGTCTTAGTCTCCAAGTTATCACCAGCAATGGTAACATTATTGATAAATCCTGAAGAATTAAGAGGATTGACAACTAAACAGCAATTTAACCAAATTAAAAATACTTTCTTAGACAAGGGTAAAATAAACTACCCTGTAGATATTAAACCTTGGTTGGGTCAAGAAGTTACTTTGGCTGTTACTAGCATAGATATTGATCACGATTCAGAAAATGGCCTGCAACCAGGTTATTTAATGATTCTAACAACAAAACAACCAGCAGAAAGCCGGGAATTTTTAGATTTGTTGTTTTCTCAACGGGCTATAGCTGGTGCGGATTTGGCTGTAGAAAGATATAAAGGAGTAAAGTTATTTTCGGACAAACAAGACACTGCTTTAGCTGGCGCTGTTTTGGATAATTACGTTTTGTTGGCAAATCATCCCCAAATTTTGCGAGAGACAATTAATAATTTACAAGCACCAAATCTAAATTTATCTAGCACTGGAGAATATCAACAAGCTATTCAACAATTAAATAAAGATGCGGTAGGTTTTGCCTTTTTTAATCTGCCTTTATTAACCAAGTGGCAAGGTTTAGAATCATCAACATTAATTTACAACAGCCAAATTACTTCTTTAATCTTTAAACCCCAAGGATTTTTAACGGAAACGACTTTTTTAACTAATACTCAAGTTACACCCCCATCAATACCATTATCTCAACCTGTGGGAGCGTTAAAGTATATTCCTGAAAATGCAGGTTTAGTAATTTCTGGGGCAAATTTAAGTAATTTAGGTAATAGTAATTTAGCTCAACTTTGGCAACAAGCAACAACAACTATTTATGGTTCTCCAGCAGAAGCACTTGCACGTTGGGGTAAACCCCTGTTAGACTTCCAGCAAAAATGGGGTTTAAATTTATCTGAAGATGTCCTTAAATGGGTAGTCGGAGAATATGCGATCGCACTCTTCCCAAATGAAACACAGCAAAATCCTGATTGGTTGTTGATCGTAGAAAAAACCCCAGAGGTAACAGCAGGGATCAACCGATTAAATGAAATAGCTGCTACTCATCATCTCAATGTTAGTACCCTCAATCTCAACCAACACCTAATTTCCGCTTGGACAGAACTAACAGCTACTACTCAAAATACAGCCGAGCCAATTGTTACAGCTAAAGTACAAGGGGCACATACCACTGTAGGCAATTATGAAATTTTTGCCTCGGATTTGGAAACAATGAACAAAATTTTTACGTCAAATATTAAACCTTTAACTGAAAATGCTAACTTTCAAGCCAGTATTACCACCATTCCCCAACCAAATCAAGGTTATATCTATCTTGATTGGCAGCAAAGCCACACTTGGCTAGAACAACAACAACCAATACTCCAGTTTCTGGAATTTTTAGCCAAACCACTGTTTAATGATTTGCGATCGCTCACCATCAGCAGTTACGGCAATGAATCAGGAACTCTTAAAGGTGGTATATTCTGGCAACTGGACAACTAAAAACATAAATTAAATCAATTTACGACATTTGTTCACTTTTACCAGCTAAACCCTACCAAAAACACCAATTTTTGCCTAAACTAAGTATATAGAGTCACTAAAAATACTGTTGGAGGGCTACTTATGAAAACTTCTCACCCCTGGCTTCAGTTGCAATGTGGCTGGCTTGTTGCTACACTTATGGCGATGATAGCCGCACCAGTGGCAGCAGAAACATCCAATTTTGGCACAATTAAACTTTCACCAGGATTTACATCAGACCAAGGGATAGTATCAGGTTATACAGGTGGTTCTTATTCCTTATCAGCCATTAGTAACCGCGATCGCAATCGTAAACTGTGTATAGGCTTTGCTGACCCTAGTCCTGATCACATTTTGGTGTTAGAAAAAGACTTTGACAACTTACAAATTCTAGTCAATAGCCAAGATTCAGATACCACATTATTGATCCAAGGCCCAGACAACACCATTCGCTGCGGGGATGATACTGGTAGAAGTAAAGATGCGAGTGTGAGCGATCGTAACTTTAAACAAGGTACTTATCGGATTTGGGTGGGCATATTTGAAACAGGTGTTAAAACTAACTACACCTTAACAGTTCAACAATAAAACTTTTTCTCCCTGCCCCCTGCCCCCTGCCTCCCTGCCTCCTTTTTCATGCAACAGTTCCTCATTTACCACCAGTAACGATTAAGATGGGATAGTAGCTTGTTTTGCTTTCCAAGGGTACTATCTCGTGTTATCTAGACTGCGTGCCGATTTTCGCATCATCTTTGAACGTGACCCAGCTGCCCGAAATTGGTTAGAAGTCTTGTTTTGCTACCCCGGCTTACAAGCACTCCTCTTCTATCGTCTGGCTCACTGGCTGCATAATATTGGTATTCCCTTTATCCCCCGCCTAATTTCTCATCTTGCTAGGTTCTTCACCGGCATAGAAATCCATCCAGGTGCGGTTATCGGTCAGGGAGTATTTATAGATCATGGAATGGGAGTAGTAATTGGGGAAACCGCCATTGTCGGAGATTATGCCTTAATTTACCAAGGTGTAACTCTCGGTGGAACTGGCAAAGAAAGTGGTAAACGTCACCCGACTTTAGGCGAAAACGTGGTAGTTGGTGCTGGTGCAAAAGTATTAGGAAACCTACAAATTGGTAATAACGTCCGTATTGGTGCTGGGTCTGTTGTCTTAAGGGATGTACCTTCTAACTGTACGGTTGTTGGTGTACCCGGTCGGATTATTTACCGTTCTGGAGTCCGAGTTGCTCCTTTGGAACACAACAACTTACCAGACTCCGAAGCAGAAGTGATTCGTACTTTAGTTGACCGCATTGAAGCACTAGAAGAACAAATCCAAACTTTACAACAACAACAGCATACCCCTGTTAGAACTCCAATTCTGGTGGGTAATATAGCTCATACAGAGAATGGTTACATTAAAGACCATTCCGTCTGCCACTTAAGAGATAAAACAATACAGGAATTTTTAGATGGTGCTGGTATTTAATACCTCCCCCACTATTTCTGTAAGAACACTAAAAACCTAAAATTATGATTACAGAGCTTCTTCGCAAAAGTTATCACCGTTATCAAAAGGTGTTAATAATTCTGTTATTATTGGGAAGTGGCTCTGTATTTTATTGGCTGTTGGTACGACGTGGTTTAATCTTTACTTTAAATGATTTACCCGAAGTTTTATGTATTAATCATTGCTATTCTGAACAAAGTTTACACACTCCCCCAGCCGGAAACGAATATTTAAATTACAATCAGTCTCTAGAAAAGTTACTTCCTGCCAAAGATAAAGATCAAATTTCGATTTTGATTGAAAAATCAAAGCACAGATTAACGGTTTATTATGACCGCAAGCCGATAAAATCCTATCCCGTGGTTTTCAGTAATTCTACAGGTGATAAGTTGCAAGAAGGTGATAAAAAAACGCCAGAAGGAATTTTAAAAGTTAGAGATTTTTACCCGCATCCTAGTTGGTCAAAATTTATCTGGTTAGATTATCCCAATCCCCAATCATGGCGTAAGCATTTTCAAGCGAAAAACAGTGGCCAGTTACCTTGGGGTGCTTCCATTGGTGGACAAATTGGGATTCACGGTGTCCCTTATAACGCGAATAATTTAATTGATAATCGGGAAAATTGGACGCTGGGTTGTCCTTCTTTGAAAAATCCAGATGTAGATGAGTTGTATAACTGGGTACAAAAAGGCATGATTGTAGAGGTTGTTCCTTAACTTTACCTGTTGCGACTTGTCAAGCAAGAGTCAGAAGGTTTGTTTATAAACTATATGAGGTTTTTTCCAATTTTAATATTATGGGTTAACGTCCTGACAAGACCAGTTTTGATGTTCATCCAATTGGTAAATTTTGCGGTTTTGTGGTTCACCCCGCAATTCTAAATGATCCACTTGTACGGGATTCAGCAATAATAAACAAAAATTTTTTACTGCTTGATTAGGGTTTGGGGGTGGTGGTGTAAAAGCTGCGGCTTCTGCCCGTGGTTTACCAGGGTCAGGCCAAGCAAATTGTAAACGGGCTGCATCACTAAGTTTCTGCCACATTTTCAGCCTTTCACCTGCCATTATATCTTCACAATCAGCACCGATTAAAGTTAATTCTCCTAGTATGCGAAATTGCTCTCTAGTGTTGGGAAAATACCAGCAAACTTCACCCCAAGCATTGTGCTGGATTTGTGCAGCTTTTTCGCTCCGGCTATCAGTCACAAATTGTAATTGGTTGCTATTTTCCAGAAAACCCCGAAACACTACGGTACGATTAGCAGGACGGTTGTTAGCGTCAATAGTCGCCAATTGTAGATAACGAGAATATACCAAACTACGGTTGCGATGGAGTGCATGAGCGATCGCACCCCTCCAAGGAGCAAGTAACATTTTAATATTTTTTTCCAGTTAATACATAAGTATAGCCTAATTACTTAGCCTGATATTATATCAAAATAAAGTCAAAGTGACAACTTTCCCCAAAATAATTTTAGAAAAAAACGTTAAAAATGATACAATGACAAGTTTATGCCAGATAACGATAAAATTACTTGGCGTGTAATTGTAACTTGTCCGTGATATTAATATATGGTTCAAGAATTAGAGAAAAAACGTCAGGGTGCAACCTTTCCAGAAACAGCACCAGCAGCTAATCCTGTCTTCTTTAGGACTTACAGCCGTCGTACAGAGGCAGGTTTAAGAGAGAGTTGGGAAGAAGTGTGCGATCGCACAATACGCGGTTTAGTAGAACTAGGAAAACTTAACCGTGAAGAAACTGCAATTTTAGAGAAAATGCAGTATAATATCAAATCCTTACCTAGCGGTCGTTGGTTGTGGGTAGGTGGCACAGATTGGATCAAAAAACCCAAGAACTTTTCCGGCGGTTATAACTGCACCTCTACTAACTTAGTAGATTGGAAAGCATTTGGTTTAATGATGGATTTAGCCATGATGGGTTGCGGTACAGGGGCAATCATTGAACCAAAATATATCAATCAATTACCCCCCATTCGTAACCGCCTCAACGTTACCATCAAAGGCGAAATTGGCTTTACTCCCAAACTCCAACGCCGAGAATTTACAGAAACTATTATCGAAGGTAACAAAGCTACTATCTATGTAGGAGACAGCCGGGAAGGATGGGTAAGATCCTATCAAACCTTGTTAGAACTCTCCACAGATGAAAGATTTACAGATGAAGTACAAGTATCTGTAGATATTAGCGATGTGCGTCAAGCTGGGGAAACCCTCAAAGGCTTTGGAGGAGTCGCTAACCCTGTTAAACTGCCTGGACTTTATCAACGCTGTGCAGGCATTTTAAATAAAGCCGTAGGCAGACAGTTAAATTCTGTAGAATGTTGTTTATTGATTGATGAAGCTGCTGTCACAATTGTTGCTGGAAATATACGTAGAAGTGCTGGAATTCGTCAGTTTGTAGCAGAAGACCAATTAGGGGCTACAGCTAAAGATAATCTATGGCAGCAAGACGCAGAAGGCAACTGGCGCATAGATCCAGACCGTGACGCTTTACGCATGGCCAACCACAGCCGAGTATTTCACCACAAACCAACTTTAGAAGAATCTATCGAAGCTGTACGTAAACAATATTACAGTGGAGAGGGTGCGATTCAGTGGGCTGGTGAAGCTGTAGCTAGAGCTAACAATGATTTATTTACTACTCCAGAACTAAGAACAGAGTTTTTACAAGCTTACGACCAAGGAAAAGCCCAAGAGTGGATAAAAGAACATTACCCAAATATTGATGCTCAAGAATTAGAACATCGTTTGGGCAGATATGGATTAAACCCCTGCCATGCAGGTGATACCTTGGTATCTACAAATCAGGGATTGATACCCATTAAAGAATTAGTAGGTAAACCATTTCAAGCCTTAGTTGACTTGCGTGCTGTAGGATTAGACGGAGTTAGATTAAGCGATGCGATCGCATTTTGCACAGGAGTACAAACAACTTATCTCATTACCCTAGCAAATGGACAGCAAATGAGATGTACTGCTGACCATCAACACTTTACCAATCATGGGTGGGTAGCAACTAAAGACTTAACTGCTGAACATAATATTTACATTCAGAAAGGAGCAGGTTGCTTTGGTGAAGGTACTATCACAGTTGAACAAGCTCAAATGATTGGTTGGTGGTATGGAGATGGTTATAATGTTAAAATTAGACCACAAAAACACGGTAGAAAACAAGCTCACTTTGCTAAAGGTTTTGTATTCAATCAAGATGAATATGATTATGCTTACCCAATAGTTGGTGGAGCAGTTAAATCTATTACTGGTGTTGAATATGTCAGAAACCTCCACAAAGGAGTATATGAATTTAGAACTCAATCACCTTTATTAGAGGAGTTTTTTAGAAACTTAGAGATTGAGAGTAAAGACATACTCCCGACTAAATTTCTCACTCAATCTCAAGAAGTATTAATTGGCTTTCTGCAAGGAATTTTTAGTGCTGATGGTACAGTTGAAAAAAGCTGTCGTCGCATTAAACTAGTCAACAAATCAAAAGCCCTTTTGCAACAAATTCAATTAATTCTACTGCAAATGGGAATTTTAAGTACGGTGCGTTGTGCGAGAAAACAAGGTTACAGAGGAGTTGTTTACACGACTGCTGACGGTACTGAAAAAATTAGTGCTGATAATGGCTCTTATGCTCTTTGCATTCATTCCTTTGGTTACAAACTATTTCATCAGTTAATAGGTTTTCCCCTCTCACCAGCTAAAGAACAAAGACTAGCAGAATGGGATACTAAACCCTTACCAAATTACACAGCAAAAACTATTAATTCCTGTTTTACTGCTCAGGTAAAAACTGTTGAAGAATTTGGTGAAGAACCAGTTTATGATCTTCATGTTCCCCTAACTCACTCTTTCATTGCCAATGGTTGTCTTACTCACAATTGTGGCGAAATCATAGGTAGTAACTTTCATTGTGTTAGTGGTGATACTTTACTCATCACTAAAGATGGAATGCACAAAATTAAGGACGTTGTAGAATGTGACATTGAAATTTGGAATGGTAAAAACTGGAGTCAAGTTAAACCATTGCAAACAGGTAGTTCTCGCATTCTCTATCGTGTGCACTTTAGAGATGGTTCATACTTAGATGCAACTGAATATCACCGCTTTTTTGTCAAAGATAGATTTGGCACAACTTACCAAGAAGTACAAACAAAAGATTTGATGGATACTAGCCGCTATGCTATCCATACAGAACCTTTTACTATTCAGTACGAAGATGGATTAAACATTGATGCCCACTATGCCTATACTTTAGGGGTAGCGGTAGGAGATGGGACAACAGATCAAAATAGCAATGCCAAAGTTAGGCTTTACCAACAAAAAGCCGCTTTAAGTCTCGCCGGAGATAAATCTCCAATCAGAGAATATGACTACTTACCCACTTTCACAGATGTTACAAATTTAGGTTTTTCGGGAGAATTTCTTAAAAGCTTAAAAACAAATCCAGAAGCACTGAATGTTATTGCTAGTTGGAATCGTCAAGCTATACTGCATTTTATCGCTGGTTTAGCGGATACAGATGGCTCAAATACAAGCAGTAATGGGATCAGAATATATATTTCTGATTATGAGCGAGCATACCGAGTTCAGTTACTATTAACTAAATGTGGTATTCGCTCATCTGTGAACCTCTGTGCCCATAAAGGTGCGGTTACTAACTATGGTGTCCGTAGTCAAGATTTGTACTACTTGCAAATAACCGACTGTGCTGAAATTCCTTGTCAGCGCTTGGATGTCAGCAAAGGTAAACAAGCGCAATTTAAAGGCAAATGGCAAGTTGTTAAAAGTGTTGAACAATTACCAGGACTACATGATACTTACTGCTTTAATGAGCCAGAATATCATAAAGGAGTATTTGGTAATACTTTAACTGGTAACTGTAATCTTTCAGAGGTACACTTAAATCAACTAGATCCAGATAACTATAAAGAACAAGAGGAAGCGTTTACAGCTGGGGCGCTATCTGTCGCTGTGTTGTTAAACCACAAATTCCTTGAACCCCGTTATCAATACAGTCGGGAGTTAGATCCGATTGTGGGTGTTTCTTTTACTGGGTTGTTTGATTTCTTTGTTAATGCTTTTGGTGTGGACTGGTTGCGCTGGTGGGAGGAAGGAAGACCGGAAACAGTCCAAGGTTTAGAGTTTAAGGAAAAAGAGCAGAAATATCTCAACTTTTGGCGGGATGTGGTGCATCGGGTGGTGTGGGATTATTGCGATAAGCATGGTCTTAAACGCCCCAATCGTTGTACTACTATCCAGCCAAGCGGAACCAAGTCTCTATTAACAGGTGCTAGTCCTGGTTGGCATCCTCCCAAAGCCCAAAGGTTTATCCGTCGCATCACTTTCCGCAAAAATGACCCTGTGGCCTTAGCTTGTATTGATTATGGCTATAATGTCATTCCCTCTCAATCTGACAAAGATGAACAGGGTAACTTACTCAATGATCCCTTTGACCCCCGTGTAACAGAATGGTTGGTAGAAATACCCGTGGCTGTACCTTGGGCTGATTTACCCGGAGCCGATACAATTGATGTATCTAGGTTTTCTGTTTTGGCACAGTTGGATTTTGTTCTCCAAGTGCAGCGTCATTATGTGACTCATAACACATCAGCTACCCTAGAATTACGTTCGGAAGAAGTAGAACCTCTGGGTAAGCGCATTTATGAGGCCATTCAAAATGATGAGGGGTATATTTCCGCCGCTTTATTGGCCAGATTTGACGATTTACAATCTTTCCCCCGCTTACCTTTTGAACCGATAGACAAACAAACCTATCAGCGTTTATCTCAAGAGGTAAAAGCACGACGCAAAACAGAAGATTTCTGTAGTGCTTTAAGTCGTTACGATTTGGGAGAGTTATCAGAAGCCGGTCCGAGTGGTTGTGATTCTGATAAATGTCTCTTCCCAGGAGAACAACCCACTTCGTAAGATTTTTTACTCATAATGTAGAGATGTTCCATAGAATGTCTCTACCCCTTGCTAACCTGAATTGAGGTTTCGCGTTAAGATTAATGAAGAAGTAATAAGTTTTTACCGCAATACCAGGAGATTCTCAATGTTCTTAGAAGAATTATCACCTTTATTTAAACAACTTGCCCAACACCCAGTTTCTTTTTTAGGCGGGTTTGTTTCTGGTGTTCTGCGTCTGAACCTAGCTGATGATCCTGTAAAAACTTGGTTAGACAAACAAGCTGGTTCAACTAGTCCAACTCAAACTACAAGCGAAGGAAAAAACGGTAAAACTACAGGACCTCAGCAAATTACCATTGATTAACTTTATCTTAGCAATTCAATGTTAGCTGTTAACAGTTGACAGTTAACAGTTAACAATTACTTAATCTTTAGTTTTGTTATAGATATTTCTATATGCAATTCCAACTATCCACAAATTAATAACATAAAATTTACTTGAATCAGCAAAATATAAGAGTTGCTAATTTAATATTGTGAGAGTTTGTAAAATACCATACCTATAAAATTGACACAATCATTTATGATGTGAGCATAAGCGTGTGTTCAGCGTGACTGTGATGTTATTTGTAGATGAACCTACTATTAAGCTAGATAATCTGCAATGCTCACGGTGAGTAAATCAGGGTTTTCCAGTTCTGTTTTACCTCTGAACTAATCGCCGTTCGTCGAGAATTACGTGATCCCATGACTATTTACGTTGGAAATCTCTCTTACCGCGCAACCGAAGCAGACTTAAAAGCCGTGTTTGCTGATTATGGCGAGGTAAAAAGAGTTGTTTTACCCACCGACCGCGAAACCGGAAGGATGCGCGGCTTTGCCTTTGTTGAAATGAATGAGGATGCCGAAGAAGACGCGGCTATCACCGAACTGGATGGAGCTGAATGGATGGGTCGCCAGTTGCGAGTTAACAAAGCTAAACCAAGAGAAGATAACCGACGTGATGATGGTCGGAAAGGAAATTGGAATAAAAAGCAGGAGTTTTAATCAGGGATTAATATTATTGCACATTTTTTCTGATTAAGCAATATTTCTGATGGTTGGCGGAGGAAGTGTAAAAGGGGAAATGAATTATCTGCCTTTTTTCTTCCTCATCCTCAAACCTAGTTTCTTTAGTTTATCTAAAATGATCCTTGAGTTGTCGGCTGAGGTTTCTAAGATAGAAGCAGCGACTAGAAGTTGCGATCGCTCAAAACCAACCTCAGAATAAATTTTTAGGAAGTGACAAAGATGACTCAAGCCGCAGAACCGATAGAATTGGAGATCAACATCGCTACAGATAAATCTTTAGATCGTGATTGTACAACCTTATCCCGTCACGTTCTCCAACAATTACAAAGCTTTTCCCCTGATGCTCAAGACTTAAGCGCATTAATGAACCGGATTAGTTTAGCGGGTAAACTAGTTGCACGTCGCCTGAGTCGGGCGGGGTTGATGGAGGGGGTGCTAGGGTTTACGGGAGAAGTTAACGTCCAAGGTGAATCAGTGAAAAAGATGGACGTTTACGCCAATGAGGTATTTATTTCCGTATTCAAGCAAAGCGGTTTAGTTTGTCGCCTAGCTTCCGAAGAAATGGAAAAACCTTATTATATCCCGGAAAACTGCCCAATTGGCCGCTATACATTACTCTATGATCCAATTGATGGTTCATCTAATACTGATACTAACCTGAGTTTAGGTTCTATTTTTGCCATTCGTCAACAGGAAGGTACAGATACAAATGGTGATGCCAAGGACTTGCTTGCGGATGGGAATAAACAAATAGCAGCAGGTTACATTTTGTATGGCCCAAGCACAATGTTAATTTACAGCATTGGTAAAGGCGTACATTCTTTTACCCTTGACCCCAGTTTAGGTGAGTTTATTCTCACAG
Organism: Nostocaceae cyanobacterium; assembly: GCA_035299225.1. Taxonomy (GTDB): domain Bacteria; phylum Cyanobacteriota; class Cyanobacteriia; order Cyanobacteriales; family Nostocaceae; genus DATGXB01. The sequence continues at coordinate 41,474 of DATGXB010000134.1, forward strand.
AAGAGAATATTCGCATCCCTGATCATGGCTCAATTTATAGCGTGAATGAAGGGAATTTCTGGCAGTGGGAAGAGTCAATTAGAGAATATATCCGCTATGTGCACCGCACTGAAGGCTATACAGCCCGTTACAGTGGGGCGATGGTGAGTGATATTCATCGGATTTTACTGCAAGGAGGGGTTTTCCTCTATCCAGGGACAGTGCAAAAACCAGAGGGTAAATTACGCCTATTGTATGAGTCTGCACCTTTAGCTTATCTGATTGAACAAGCTGGCGGTCGAGCTAGTACAGGCAAAATGGATATTTTAGATGTGGTACCAACCAAGCTACACCAACGCACACCGCTAATTATTGGTAGTAAAGAAGATGTAGCAAAGGTGGAATCTTTTATCAAAAATCATCCTTAAAGAAGTGAGGCAGGAGGCAGAGGGGCAGGAGGCAGGAGGCAGGAGGCAGGGGAGAAAATAAGAATTAATTTTCTATTCTTTATTGCCTATTGCCTGTTGCCTGTTGCCTATTGCCTGTTGCCTATTGCCTGTTCCCTGTTCCCTACTTATCCAAGATTGGAATGCAGGACTAATGCTTTTGGTGTGTAGAAAGATTATCTCAGTAGGGTGATGTCAGAAATGATGTGTAACGGCAAAATGCGAAAGATGCTAATGTTTGGCAAAATTTTAACTTCATTCTTTTGGTCAGTAATTACCTTTAATTAACTACCAAGACAATCTTTCTAGCACACACAAAACATTATTAACCAGAGTGGAATTTAAACAGTCATGACTACCAATCATTTATTAGAGATTAAACAACGCGGCCAAAGTATCTGGATGGATCACTTAAGCCGTGACATCATTCAATCAGGGGAATTGCAAGATTTAGTAGAAAATCAAGGGATTTGTGGAATTACATCTAATCCTGCCATCTTTGAAAAAGCTATTTCTGGCAATGTCATTTATGATGCAGATATTCAAGCGGGGATTCAGGCTAATCTACCAACATATAAAATTTATGAATCACTAGTATTTGCAGATATTCGTAATGCTTGTGATATTCTGCGATCGCCTACGGCGGGCGGTTCGCCATCGCACTACGAAGCATCCCAAGGTCTAGATGGCTATGTGAGTATTGAAGTACCGCCAACTATAGCCCATGATACCCAAGCAACCATCGCCGAAGCTCGCCGTTATTTCCGAGAAATTGGGCGAGAAAATGTGATGATTAAAATTCCGGGGACTGAAGCAGGTTTACCAGCAGTAGAACAGGCCATCAGTGAAGGAATTAACGTTAACATTACCTTGCTGTTTTCCGTAGACAGCTATATTAACACCGCATGGGCATATATTCGGGGTTTAGAGAAACGGGTAGCAAGAGGTGAAGACATCAGTAAAATTGCTTCTGTGGCCAGCTTCTTTATCAGTCGCATAGACAGCAACATAGACGCTAAAATTGATCAGCTAATGCAACGGGGAGTTGACGACCTCAACAGAAAAGCCAAATTAATGGCAGTGAGAGGAAAAGTAGCGATCGCTAATGCCAAAATCGCCTATCAAGAGTATAAAAAAATTATCCAATCAGCGCGCTGGCAAAACCTAGCTCACCAAGGCGGGAAAGTACAAAGACTGCTGTGGGCAAGTACCAGCACCAAAGACCCCAGTTATAGTGATGTGATGTATGTCAACGAACTGATTGGCAAAGACACAGTAAACACCCTACCACCGAGTACGATTAAAGCCTGTGCTGATCATTGTCAAGTAGGCGATGGCGAAACGCCCGCCGTAGGCGATCGCTTAGAAACAGGAGTCGAAGAGGCGTACAACCTCATTAACAACCTAAAAGATCCAGACATCAACATCAATATCAATGCCGTCATGGCAGAACTACTTATTGAAGGCATTGACAAGTTTATTCAGCCCTTCCAGTCCCTAATGAACTCTTTAGAAGGCAAAGTCAAGTTATTGTCACCAGTATAGGGTATGGGGCTGAGGGAATAGGGTATAGATAGTAGTAACAAATTCTTACCCTACACCCTACACCCCACATCCTGTCCCGAACCCAACATCCAAAATCAAAAAACTATTATGGTCAGTCTGCTAGAAAATCCCTTGCGTGTTGGACTTCAACAACAAGGGATGCCCGAACCCCAAACTATAGTTATTTTCGGCGCGTCCGGCGACCTTACCTGGCGTAAATTAGTCCCCGCCCTCTACAAACTCCGCAAAGAAAGACGTATTCCCCCCGAAACCACCATCGTTGGTGTAGCCCGTCGTGACTGGACACATGACTATTTCCGTGAACAAATGCGGAAAGGCATGGAAGAAGCCCACGGTGGAGTACATCCCGAAGAACTATGGCAAGACTTTTCTCAAGGTTTGTTCTATTGTTCTGGAGACATTGACAAACCAGAAAGTTACCAAAAACTCAAAAACTTCCTCGCAGAACTAGACCAGCAACGGGGAACACGCGGCAACCGGATGTTTTACCTTTCCGTCGCCCCCAACTTCTTCCCAGAAGCCATTAAACAACTAGGTTCAGCTGGAATGCTAGACGATCCTTACAAACACCGTCTAGTCATTGAAAAGCCCTTTGGTCGGGACCTAGCATCAGCCCAAAGCTTAAACACAGTGGTACAAAAGGTTTGTAAAGAAAACCAAGTTTATCGCATTGACCACTACTTAGGTAAAGAAACCGTCCAAAACCTGTTAGTCTTCCGCTTTGCCAACGCCATTTTTGAACCCTTGTGGAATCGGCAATTTGTAGATCACGTGCAAATTACCGTCGCGGAAACCGTGGGAGTTGAAGATCGGGCTGGTTACTATGAAACAGCCGGCGCATTGCGGGATATGTTGCAAAATCACCTAATGCAGCTTTACTGTTTAACCGCGATGGAAGCACCTAATTTTATGGATGCCGACAGCATCCGCACCGAAAAAGTCAAGGTACTCCAAGCCACACGCCTCGCTGATGTCAATGACCTGTCACGTTCAGCCATTCGTGGTCAATACAGTGCTGGTTGGATGAAAGGTCAGCCAGTTCCAGGATATCGAGAAGAACCAGGAGTTAAACCAGATTCCAACACCCCCACCTATGTGGCAATGAAATTCATGGTTGACAACTGGCGCTGGCAAGGTGTCCCCTTCTATCTGCGGACTGGAAAGCGGATGCCTAAAAAAGTGAGTGAGATTTCCATTCACTTCCGGGAAGTTCCTTCTAGAATGTTCCCCTCCGCCGCACTTCAAGCCAACGCCAATATTTTGGCTATGCGGATTCAACCCAACGAAGGTATTTCCCTCCGCTTTGATGTAAAAATGCCAGGATCCGAATTCCGCACCCGTTCCGTAGACATGGATTTTAGCTACGGTTCTTTTGGTATTCAAGCCACCTCTGACGCTTACGATCGCCTTTTCCTTGACTGTATGATGGGTGATCAAACTCTCTTCACACGCGGCGACGAAGTAGAAGCAGCTTGGCGCGTAGTTACCCCCGCCCTGTCTGTGTGGGACTTACCCAGCGACCCCGCACTAGTTCCTCAATACGAAGCCGGCACCTGGGAACCCGCAGAAGCAGAACTCTTAATCAACCAAGATGGCCGACGCTGGCGCAGATTATAAATATTTAATTTGAGGCAGGAGGCAGGAGGCAGGAGGAATATATATTTACTTCCTTATCTCCCTCGTCCCCCTTATCTCCCTTATCTCTCTCATCCCCCTTATCCCCCTTATCCCCTCTACTTGAAAACCAACACCTGACAAACTCCAATCACCAATATGGCTCCCCAAGCTTCTACTATTTATTCACTGCAAGCACCCAAGGACGTTTCGCTCAACGAAATCGAAGCGGAACTGAATCAAATCTGGCAAAGTTATGGCATTCAAGGCGAAGATGGTGGTTTACCCGCCGCTACCCGTGCCACTACTTTTACTCTGGTGGTTTATGAACCAGAAGAAACACAAATCTTATTAGCCGGTGCCGGATTTTATCAAGGTCCCATTGACGGGATTTTAGGGCCACAAACCACCACCGCACTCCGGGAATTTCAGAAGAAACACGGACTACCAGAAACCGGCACAACGACCCCACAAACTTTAGCTGTTCTGCGCGAAGAATATAGTAAACGCAACGGTAACGGCAGCATTGATAATGGTGCACCCGCTAACTATAGCTTTAACCCCTCTAGCCCCACCATTGCCGACGAAATCGCCCTGCGAAACCCCTGCCGCATTATTGCTTTATGTCCCGTAGCCGGGGAAGATGAAGGAGTAAAAGCCCAAGTTTCCGCTTATTGTCCCATTCAAAAGCAAACTTCCAGCACCTTGGTTTGCTGTGAATATATCACCCTCACAGGTACAGCCGCAGCTTTAGAAAGAATTGGCGGCATGATTCCCGCTTTATTAATTGGCGGTTTACCCAAGTTCCTATGGTGGAAAGCTACCCCAGACTCTAACAATCCCTTATTCAAGCGGTTGGCCGCAGTTTGTAATAACGTTATTGTTGATTCCTGCTACTTCCACACCGCAGAAGATGACCTGATTACTCTGCAAACATTAGTAGAAAGTGGTGTCCCCTTAGCAGACTTAAATTGGCGGCGCTTGTCTGCATGGGAAGAATTAACCGCAGAAGCCTATGATGCACCCCATCGTCGTGCAGCTTTAGTAGAAGTTGACCGCTTAAACCTAGACTACGAAAAAGGTAATTCTGCTCAAGCTTTATTGTATTTAGGTTGGTTCGCCAGTCGTTTAGAATGGCAACCAGTGGCTTATGAAAAAGCTGGTGATGAAGATTATGATGTCATCCGTGTACATTTCTTAGGCCAAGACCAAAGAAAAATTGAAGCAGAATTAGTTGGTGTTCCTGTGGGTGATGTGGGAGAAGTTCCCGGTGATTTAATTGCTTTGCGCTTAAGTTCCACCAATCGCCAAGCCAACTGCGGTACATTAATTTGTACTGAAACCGGCGGCTGTATGCGGATGGAAACCCAAGGGGGTGCTCAAAGTACGGGTTTATTCCAACAAATCACTTCCCTTTCAGAACAAAAAGCAGAAGCATTACTAAGTCAACAAGTACAGCGCTGGGGACGTGAAGCTTTATTTGAAGATAGCCTAGCGCTAATTGTGAAAGCTATTAAATTAAATCGTAAGTAATTTTTTAGTTTGACCTCTGATTTTTCCCCCTTTCTCTCTTCAGAAAAGGGGATTTTTTTATGTCGGAGGGAACAGGGAACAGGTAATACCATTTCACGAAAAAAGTGATACATATAGTAAAATAAGAAATACAGAGTGTTGTGACGAAGAATGAGTAGAGTAGTCAAAATAGAAATAACAGAAACGGTTGAAGAATTGCATCAGCTATTGA
>DATGXB010000135.1:0-12006 GCA_035299225.1 Nostocaceae cyanobacterium
GGCAGAGGGGCAGGGGGCAGGGGGAAAATAAGAATTAATTCCTGATTACCTATTACCTATTGCTTGTTACCTGTTGCCTGTTGCCTGTTACCTGTTGCCTATTGCCTGTTACCTGTTGCCTATTGCCTATTGCCTATTGCCTATTACCTATTCCCTTTTAGCCACCAAAAGCGAAGGGAAAAGCTAACTTTAAGGCTGCGGTTAGTAGAAGATTAACCAAGGCAACTGGTAGCAAGAACTTCCAGCCTAAGTCTAACAATTGGTCAATCCGTACTCGTGGTACTGTCCAACGAATCAGGATAGCCAAGAATACTAGGAAATAGGCTTTTAGCACAGTCATGGTGATACCCAAAGCGGCTGTACCGACCTGTAATAATGGGTTGGTTTCACTTACTCCTATCCAATCAGCTATTAAGCTAACGGGGATAGGGAAGTGCCAACCACCTAAGTAAAGGATAGAAACCAGTAGGGCAGAAAGTACAAGGTTAACGTAGGAACTGAGGTAAAACAGGGCAAATTTCATGCCTGCATATTCTGTTTGATACCCAGCGACTAGTTCTTCTTCGGCTTCTGGTAAGTCAAAGGGTAAGCGTTCACATTCAGCTAGGGCTGCAATCCAGAAAATGAGAAAGCCTAGAGGTTGCCGCCATATATTCCAGCCTAGAATACCAAAGTTAGATTGCTGGTTCACTATGTCCACTGTGCTGAGGCTATTAGACATCATAGCGATCGCTAATACGCTCAAAGCCAAGGGAATTTCATAACTAATTGACTGTGCTGCTGCTCGTAAGCCCCCCAAAAGGGAATATTTATTATTAGATGCGTAGCCAGCCATTAATAAGCCAATGGGCTGAACACTGGCTAGGGCAATCCAGAGGAAAACCCCCATAGCTACATTTGTAATCACAATATTCTGTCCAAAGGGAACAATTAGATAAGACAGAAATACTGGTAACACTACAATAATTGGACCCAGGGTAAACAGCCAGGGGTCTGATTTTGCGGGTACTATATCTTCTTTAAATACCAGCTTTAAACCGTCTGCTACTGGTGCTAATAAACCCAAAGGCCCAATAAACTCAGGGCCAATACGTTGTTGGGCAGCAGCAGAAATTTTCCGCTCTAGCCAAACACAGACTAAAACTCCCACTGTTGCACCAATCAACATCAAGATCATTGGTAATGGCATCCAAATTGCTTTGGCTACCCCTGGTGGTAAGCCTAAATCCATGAGGGATTGAATAAACGTTCCTTGGAGGTCAATTCCTGCGTTCATGTTTGCTGCTTGCTCTTTATGTCATCGGGTCATGGTGAGTTACAAATATTACTAAAATTAATACTTGCTGTTTTCACCTAGTGGATAATTTGCCAAGATGATGCCTAGTGTGAGGAGGCAGAAGGCAGGAGGCAGGAGGCAGAAGGTAATAAAGCTTATTAGATAAGCATTTTCACCGTTTTTAACTGGATAGTTATTTTTGCCAAGCTGCACTAGTTTTGTTGCCAATTCCCATGTTTAGTATATCCTTGGATGGTTTTTGACCTGTAAACCAAGATGACAACTTCTACTTATGGTAGAGATTGGGATTGGCTATTTATTGCGGGGCAGGGGGGAAGAGGTAGGGGGGAAGGGGGGCAGAGAGAAAGAGAGGATTTGAGATTTTGGATTAATTATTTCCTCATCTTTACTCAAAACCTGATACAAATCATTGGTTTTTAATCCCCCCTTGCCGCCTGCCCGCTCGATTTCGCTCTGTTACCATCGTTCGACTTCGCTCACGAACCACCTGCTCCCTTGCCTCTTTCCTGCACTCTGCACCTTCCCTACAGACAATACAAATCTAGCCGCTAACCAATAGGTAACGGTTATCTATGTGTCTGTCAATTGTCTGATTTCCCCGGAATAGGGGCTGGTAAGTAATCAAGCAGAATAAATTACATAAGTTATTTGCCTGTTCCCTGTTCCCTGTTCCCTGTTCCCTTTATTACTGAACAGTTAACTTGTTAGTTAACGCTGGTCAATGGGAATGTAGGGGACATTGTGCAGACCATTGTAAACTTGAGTGGGTCGGAAAATCCTGTTTTCTGCTAGTTGTTCTTTCCAGTGAGCTAACCAACCAGCCACACGAGCGATCGCAAAAATTGGTGTAAATAAGTCTGTGGGAATGCCCATCTTTCTGTACACCAAACCGGAATAAAAGTCAACATTCGGATAAATGCCTTTACTGCCGACTTTTTCCGCCATTACCCTTTCCATTTCTTGGGCTACTTCATAATATTTGTCATAGCCAAATTTCTCAAACAGCTGTTCGGCTAACTGTTGTAAAATTGTAGCCCGTGGGTCTTTGACTTTGTAAACACGATGTCCAAAACCCATGATTTTTGCTTTGCGTTGTAGGCAGTCTTCCACATAAGGCCGGACATTCTCTACAGAGCCAATTTCCTCTAGCATTTGAATCACTTCTTCGTTAGCACCACCATGTAAGGGGCCGCCTAAAGTTCCTACAGCACTAGCTACTACTGCATAAGGGTCAGTCAAAGTGGAAGCTGTGACTCTCGCACTAAAGGTAGACGCGTTCATTGTATGCTCAACGTGTAAGATCAAGCAAACGTCAAAAATCCTTGCGGCTAAAGGGTCTGGCTCTTTTTCATTGAGCATATACAAAAAATTGGCGGAATAATCCAAATCATCACGGGGCTTAACTGGATCATTTCCTTTCCGCATCAGCTGAAAAGCCGCAACCATTGTGGGAATAGTTGCCAACAGTCGGACTACAGAATCTCGAATATAGACCGGATTATGTAAATCCCGGCGAGAATAGAATAAACCTAATGCCGCAGCCGAAGCTTGTAGCGCATCCATTGGATGTCCACTTTCGGGAAAACATTTCATCATGTCCCGAATGCGGTATTTAATTCGCCGATGGTTACAAACTTCGCTCTCAAATGCTTCCAATTCTTGCTTACTTGGCAATTCACCCCAAATGAGGAGATAAGCAGTTTCTAAGAATGTACTTTTTTCTGCTAATTCCTCAATCCGAATGCCACGATACTCTAGTATTCCCTCTTGCCCATCTACATGACTAATACTTGACTGGGCGGCGGGAATGCCCTCTAAACCAGGCTTATATTCGCACACCATCATGGCAACACCATATTCTTTGTGAAATTTCCGATCGCCTTAACTTACCAAAAATTCGGTTTGCCATAACAGTATCTAGTCTCACAACTCTTCTTGATAAAAAGTTGAAAACTGTTACAGCAGATACCGGGGCGGTGTCAACCAAAACATCTGACTACCACCTATCGGCGAACCTATTTCTGGTAGTTTTATTCCGATCATACCTGCTTTTTTGAGAACAAAGCGTTCTTGGCAATCTCCCCACAATAGAATTTCTGCCCAAGTTGATAAACAAGGTTCATGTCCCACTAGTGCCAGTCGCGTTTGAGGTGGGAAGTTTTTCGGCTCAAACCATTCTGTTAACCAATTTTGAATATTTCCCTCAAAGGTCAAATGGGTTGATTCTTCTAGCTGAGAACTTAGCCCCGCCGCTATAAGTATTTCTGCCGTTTGTTTGGCACGGGTAAAGGGACTGGTAAGAATCAAATCAAAATGTAAACCCAGATTTACTAATCTTTGGGCTACTTTTTCAGTTTTTTGTCTACCTTCTTTTGTTAGCTTACGCGCTTCATCCTTTAAATTTGGCTGATGTTCTTCAGCAATGCCGTGACGAATTAAATACAGTTCCATAAGGCGATAATTTATCGTTTTTAAGTCTTTTGTCAATACCCCTCCACTTTACAGCAAATTGCAGGTAAATGAGGTACAAGCTTTAATACAGCATATTTCAGATAAAGGAGGTATAAATTTTGGGAACAAACCCTTATAAGTAATTAGGCATAATTAATTACACAACTTCTTTTCCTGTTCCCTGCACCGCACTGAGCGCAGTCGAAGTGTTCCCTGTTAAGAGTTCCCTAACTCCGCGTAGGAAATTAATTTTGCACAACTGCTTACCAAGAGACTTTCAACCCTGCACCGCACGCTCGCGCAGTCGAAGTGTTCCCTGCTGTAATAAAGCCATATATCAAAGGAGTTTCAACCTTGTTTCCTGTTCCCTGCTGTAATTCTGTTATTGAATGGAAAATCAACCATCATTAATTTATTAAAAATTAGCTCAGATTAATATTTATTAATAATAGTTAAAGATAACGAGTTTTTTACTTGCACTATTCCACATAATTTTCAATTATTGTAGTGGCAATTTATAAGCTTGTCTTAGTTTATTCTTAACATAAATGAATTAAATATTAATTGTTGTTATTCAGAATCAAGTTTTGAATTCTGAAAAAACATGAGCAAATGTAATTAAATCCAGAGGAGAACATAATGACTCTATCTAGAAGACAGTTTTTCACCTTAGCTGGTGCAAGCACTGCTGGTGCTCTACTATTATCCCCATTACAGGCATTTTATGCCAAGCGAGCGATCGCCGCCGGTCCTTACGGTGCACTTGTACCTGATCCCTTGGGTGTTTTAGACCTTCCTGCCGGATTTTCCTACAGAAGATTATCCGAAACAAATCAAACCATGAACGATGGTTACAGAGTTCCTGGCGGACATGATGGAATGGGTGCTTTTCCGGGAGCAAACGGTAGTACAATTTTAGTCCGTAATCACGAACTTAACCCCTCATCTAGTACCAGCGTTGGCGCACCTAATTCTAAAAAATACGACACTCAAGGTAAAGGTGGTACTACAACCGTAATAGTTAGTTCAAGTCGGACTTTAATTAGCCACTATGGTTCTTTAGCAGGTACTTACCGTAACTGTGCCGGTGGAACAACTCCTTGGGGGTCTTGGTTGAGTTGTGAAGAAAGTTTTGAAGTCGGTAACAAAAAACACGGTTATGTATTTGAAGTACATAGTAGCTCCACTGGTTTTGTCACCCCAACACCCTTAATAGCTATGGGTCGCTTTAACCACGAAGCCGCAGCCGTAGACCCCAATACAGGCTATGTCTACATGACAGAAGACCGGGGGGACGGGTTATTTTATCGCTTTATTCCTAACGTGCAGGGTAATCTTAGCCAAGGTGGAGTCTTACAGGCTTTAAGAATTATAGGAATGTCTGGAGTTAATACTACTACAGGTTTTCCCAAAAACCAACCCAAAGCAGTAGATTGGGTAACGATTAATACCCCAGACCCCGCTAACGATACCGTCCGAGTAGAAGGTTACAACAAAGGTGCAGCGCGGTTTGCTCGTGGTGAAGGCATTGTTTATGGTAATGGTCAAATTTATTTTACTTGTACCAGTGGCGGTAGTTCTGGAGATGGTCAAGTTTGGCGCTACGTTCCCGCTAATCAAACCATAGAACTATATATAGAACCAAATAACTCAGGTACTCTGGATAATCCAGATAATATGATCATCTCACCTAATGGTGAGATATTCCTGTGTGAAGATGGAGACGGTACTGATTTTATTGTGGGTATTACTCCTAGTGGGGCACTATATAAATTTGCTCGCAATGCTCTAAATACATCTGAGTTTTGCGGGGTTTGTTTCTCTGCTGATGGTCAAACTATGTTTGTCAATATGCAATCACCAGGAATCACCTTTGCGATTTGGGGACCCTGGTAAGAGGCAGGGGGGCAGAGGGGCAGGGGGCAGGGGGGAAAGAGAGGATTTTGGATTAAAGAGAGGATTTTGGATTTTGGATTCATAATTTCTTCCTCTTGATACCATTTCACCCCCTAAGTAGAGACAAATCATTAGTTTTTAATTTTTCTCCCCTGCTCCCTGCTCCCTGCTCCCTGCTCCCTGCTCCTCTTCACCTTTCCATCCGACGACGGAGAACTTCTAATAGAGTAGTAAATCTTTCCGGGGGTGGTGCGGTGACTTCAATCCAATTTCCTGAAATGGGATGTTTTAATTTTAACCGCCAAGCGTGGAGGGCTTGACCTGGTAAATTTACCCCAATAGAACGACCTGAACCATAAACAGGATCACCGACGATGGGATGGCCGATTTTGGCACTGTGGACGCGAATTTGATGGGTACGTCCGGTTTCTAACTGGAAGTGAATTAAAGTGAAGTTGCCTAATCTTTCTTGTATTTGCCAGTGAGTAACGGCGTGTCTTCCTCCTTGTTCAATGGGGACAACGGCCATTTTTTTCCGGTCTTGGGGGTGACGGCCGATAGGAAAATCTATTGTTCCACTTGTGGTTTTTGGTGCACCGTAAACGACCCCTAAATATTCTCTTCTGGCGGTTTTGGCTTGGAGTTGGGCTTGGAGATGTTGATAAGCTAGGTCAGTTTTGGCGATCGCTATTGCTCCTGTAGTATCTTTGTCTAAACGATGGACGATTCCGGGGCGCTGTACTCCACCAATTCCGGGTAAATTAGGACAATGAGCCAATAAAGCATTAACTAATGTGCCGTCAGCATGACCGGGGGCAGGATGAACGACTAAACCAGCAGGTTTGTTGAGTATTAGTAGTTGGTCGTCTTCGTAGAGGATATCGAGGGGGATTTCTTGGGCTGGAAGTTCTAAGGGTTGAACTGCGGGAATTTCTAAGGTGAGGATGTCGCCAATTTTTAAACTGGCTTTTTTGGATGTGCAAGTTGTTCCATTCAGTTGGACTTGTCCCTGTTCAATTAGTTGCTGGATGCGTGAACGGGATAAGTCGGGTAATTGTTCGCTAAGATAACGATCCAGGCGATCGCTTTTTTGTTGTACTTGTAATGATATTGGTTGGCTAGAAGTCACTTTGAAGGAATGAACCGCTTTGTTCTCGAAGAGTAGGCGTTCCCGAAGGGTAGAGCGCGAAGGAAGAAAAAGTCACACAAGTATTGTTAATAATTTTACTTGGCTAACAGGTAATTATATCATTGAATATTCTTTAAAATTTTAGCTTTGAATTATTTTAACTTTAATTCAATTAACTGTCATTTGTATAAATTTTACATCAAATTTGTAAATTTTGAGCGAAAATTTTGAAGTAATTTCTCTAGGTTGCATTTTATGTTATCTTTGCTTGACTGTTTTACTAATCATGGCAGGAGTGAGGGGTGAGACTACACAGACAAAAATAGCGAACTAAATTAATATCAATTTCTAGAGTTTAAATTCAGGGTTTAGCTATTCTTGATACACTTTATAAATTTAATTTTTGTAGAGGTATTCTAGGGATTATCTCTACGCTATAAAGTTGTATATTTTGCATCACTAATTGGGTTTTATGATTTCTTTATTTATGTCAGGTAATTTTTACTGATAATTTTAATTTTTTGGACGGATTTCTACTAAGCTAGAAGAGAATTATTAGCTAATGTGCTTGTAGATGTTGTTGATAAGTAAAAAAATTGAGGAACTAGATTATTGAAAGATACAGAAAGTTAATCTAATTTTTGACATTATATTCTTAAGTAGAAATAATTGCTAATTTTGGTTATTCGCCATTTTAGCATTAATTTAATGTCTCAATTTAAGATTAATGATGTAAAAAAATATAGTAGCATCTACAGAGGTGTTAATTAGTCAATTTATATCAAGATAAAGTGCTACGTCCGGCAACTATACACAGATAAGTATAGCTATAGGAATCCGGTTTGATTTTTGAAAGAACTCAGTACAACTTGCCTCATCTCCTTCCTGTTTCCTGTTCCTTTGCCTATGCAAGTAATTTCTTAACTCAAATCGGACTGCTATATGTAAAAAGCATTCATCTTTATTTTACTTGTTGTTTAATTCTATCTTTGAGTTATTTTAATGAAAACACTTCCTATTAGTAGATACAGGTTTTTTCAAAAAATCCAGCCTTTAACACTGCTGAAAAAAATTACTCATAAGTCTGTAAGTGGCTGTCTACAAGTATTTAGTGCTTCTGGTACTTGGTCTTTCTATATGCAGGAAGGACAGCTAATTTATGCCTGTTATTCGGAGCAAATGTTTGAGCCGTTATACAGAAATTTGCAGCATTTAAGTCAGCATATTTCTACTCTTCCTAGTGGTATTAATGAACAATTACAGATAATTTTTGAACAGGGAGTTGAAAACCAAACAATTCCTAATCCAGATTATTTAGCTATTTGTTGGTTAGTAAATCAAAAATATATTAGTAAGTTCCAAGCGGCTATTTTAATTGAACAATTGGCTTTGGAAGTTTTAGAGTCATTTCTCAGGCTGCAAGAGGGTAGTTATGAGTTAATACCTGAAACTTTTTTGGATGATTTACCTAAGTTTTGTGATTTGGATTTGCGTTTATTGGTGGAACAATGCCAAGCGGGGGTAAAATTTTCTTCTCATCAATATCAGCAATTTTGGCAAAAATCACCACCAAAACCCGATAATCAAAACAAATCTGCACCTCATATAATTAATGATAAAAATAAAGTCGTTAATTCAAATGATAATAATAAAAAGCCTTACAATATCTTTTGTATTGATGAAAATTCCAGTATATTACAAACAATTCAGGATTTTTTAGATGAAAATATATTTGCTTTCACAGGAATGTCTAATCCGGTAACGGCATTAATGGAAATTATCAATGTTAAGCCAGATTTAATCTTTCTGTCTACAAATATGTCTGATTTAGATGGTTATGAAATTTGTTCTTTGTTACGAAAACACATTTATTTTAAAAATACACCTGTGGTTTTAATGATGGAGAACCGGGGGTTAATAGATAGGGCTAAAGTTAAGTTGGTGAGGGCTTCTGGCTATTTGCAAAAGCCTTTTAACCAAGGTGATTTATTGAAGATGATTTTTCAAGTTATGGTATAGTTGGGACGGCATTCGGCCAGAAGCTTATGCATATTTACTACTGTACCAATCACAGCGATCGCCGGAGCGCTAAATCCGCTCTTTTCTACCTGCTCTACTATTGTTCCCAATTCTCCGATTAATTCTTCTTGTTCGGGTCTAGTTCCCCATCTCACTAATGCAATGGGTGTTTTTAAACTTAAACCCGCTAAAGTTAGCTGCTCAACAATATAGGGTAAGTTATGTATACCCATATATACTACTATGGTTTCCGCACCTTGAGCGATCGCTTGCCAGTTTACCTGCGGTCTATACTTGCCTGCTGTTTCGTGTCCAGTCACAAATATAACTGAAGAACTATAAAGACGATGGGTTAATGGTATGCCTGCATAAGCTGGGGCGGCTATACCCGATGTTATTCCTGGTACTACCTCTACAGAAATATCTGCTTCGACTAACTCCGCCATTTCTTCCCCACCCCGGCCAAAAATAAAAGGATCACCGCCTTTTAATCTTACTACTATGGCGTGTTTTTGGGCTTTTTCAATCAATAATTGGGTGGTTTCTTCCTGAAGCATGGAATGTCTACCCATGCGTTTACCTGCATTGATTTTTTCGGCTTGGGGATTAATCATCGCCAAAATGGCCGGACTAACTAGAGCATCATAAATGACTACATCCGCACAAGCTAATAAATCTTTGCCCTTTAAAGTCATCAGACCAGGATCACCAGGGCCAGCACCAACTAGATACACTTTACCCAAATACTTTGTCCTCTCTTTTGATCAAATGATCAGCTACCAGGGTTAATGCTGATAGCTGTAGAGGGATGTTGTAGAATTACCTACTCAACCCAGTTTTACCGACTGACGGCTGACGGCTGACTGCTTGATTAAATCCTGAATAAAATCAGCCAATTCTACATTTAATCCCAAGGGTGGCGTTAAATCGAAATTTACTGCCGGAAATTGTAATTTTAACTCTTCTACGGCTTGAGCGATCGCATCGGTTATGCCACCAGGGAATAAAAAGTATGATAAAATTGCAATCTGCCTATAGCCAAGAGTAACTAATTCTTTGACTCTGATTTCTAAACTCGGAGGTACAGACCAAAAAGCTGCAACTGCTCCGATATTTGCGGCTATCTCTGCTACTTGTTGTTGAGCTTCTAAGCGACGACTACCATGAGCTAACAATATTTTAGCTTCTGTGTTGATTGTAGCTATGTTTTGGATTAATAATTGGCTTAAATTGGCATAACTCCCTAAGTGGGGTTTTAAATCAATATTAATTTTTTGAGATAGTGCTTGTTGTGCTAGTTCCACTTCTCTGGGGATATCCCTGACTACGTGAACACCGGAAAGTAAAAATAAAGGTATAATCTGTAAGCGATCGCATCCCACAGCTAAAGCTTGAGCAGCAAATTCCTGAATCTGGATATGTAAAGGTTGGGGACTAACTTCTAAAGTCGCTACACCTACTAAATTTTCACTTTTGGGTAACTTCTCACTTAATAATTGAGCTAGTTGATGTATAGCCAGATCCGGGCGTGGATCATGACTTCCATGTGATACTAAAAGATAGGCAGAGGGCATTGGTTAATTAAAAATTAAAAATTGAAAGGGAAATGTTACGAAAGATTAATTTGATTGTAAACTAACTGTCCAACAACTTTTTAACTTTGCGGCTAATGTTCGCATATGTCTACCTAACTGAGTTCCCCCCACCCAAAAATGAGAAGGGAGATGGCCAGACGGTGCGGACAAATTAAACAATAGCTTTTGTCTTGCAGAGGTGGAGTTATATACCTCCCAGCCAACAGCAGTACAGAATTGCCCATAATCTTGTTCACATTCAGTATAAATTTGCACCTGTGGGCTAAAACCAAACTTTCCTTTACTATATTTTGTCCATAAATAATCAATAGTTTGCAAATCTTCACAGGGAAATTTTTCTAAATCACCACTGAATATATAGCTGCCAACAGGTTTAGATAGAACTTGACACATTAACTTCCAGGTTTCCTGGTCTGCAAGTTGCCATTTTTTAGTGATGAGAAAATTCTGTAACTGCTGATAGTTAACACCTGTATCTGAGTTGAGGCGAAAAACAAAGTTTTTTGGTACTGGTTGGGTTTGGGTTTGGAATGTAGTTAGGACTTGTTCAGCAGACTGAAAGCGTTGAGATAAGGCATTTTCAATTAATTTATCTAGGATTTGTCCCAAGCGATCGCTTACCTTTTGATGCAGATAATCACGCCAAACCCAGCGATCGCTACTCACATCATATAAATCAAAAGGGGAAACTCCCGTTAATAAATTAAGACAAGTTACACCCAAACTATATAAATCACTCGCTGGTGTGGCTTTTCCTCTGGTTTGTTCTGGTGCCATGTATTCCGGGCTACCGATAGTTGTCCCCGTTTGTTGTAAAACGCTGTGAGTATAATGTTTAGCGACACCAAAATCAATTAAAACCAACTCTCCCCCAGCACTGCGACGCATAATATTAGCTGGTTTAATATCGCGGTGAATCACCTGATGAGAATGGATAAATTGCAGAACAGGTAATAAACTTTGTAAAACTTGCCAAATTTTCTCCTCACTAAATACACCATTGTGATGTAATTCTTGGGCTAAAGTTTGGCCAGCAATCAACTCTTGGACTAAGTATAGCTGGTTGCGCTGTTCAAAATGCGCTAATAATTGGGGGATTTGGGGATGTCGCAACTCATCCAAACGCACAGCCTCTTGACGAAATAAAGCGATCGCTTTGGCAAAAGTAGCCGGATCAGCAGAAGAAAAAGACAATTGCTTGATAACACATTCAGGCTGTGAGGGAATATGTTGATCTACCGCTAAAAAAGTTCTACCAAAACCACCACAACCAATTTGCCGAAGTGGGCGATAGCGGTCTTTCAACAATAATGGCTGACCACATTGAAGACAATATAAATTTTGTTCAGGGTTATGTAGATATAAACACCCAGTACAACAAGTCATTCAAAATTATTCTATACCCTGGTTGCAAAAATACCTTCTGTGATTTATTTTATCTCGATTTTGGATAACTTCAGTTAGGATAATTGCACCTTAACTGAAATACCTATCCAAAAAAAGTTCATATAGCAGGGAACAGGGAACAGGGAACAGGGAACAGGGAACAGGCAATAGGCAACAGGCAATAGGCAATAGAGAATTAATTCTTTTATTTTTCCCCCCTGCCCCCCTGCCCC
>DATGXB010000136.1:0-25117 GCA_035299225.1 Nostocaceae cyanobacterium
CCCCCTGCCTCCTGCCTCCTGCCTCCTGCCCCCTGCCTCCTGCCTCCTGCCCCCTGCCTCCTGCCTCCTGCCTCCTGCCTCCTGCCTCCTAGTTCTCCTGACGCACCACCCCACCGACTACAGGCTTAATTTGCCCATCAGAAAAGGGGTCTGTGCCACCTGACCAGTTAAAATCACTGATACGGATGTTGAAAGCGCCAAATTGTAGAACGGGGTTGTAACGTAAGGTGAGGCCGTAGGTACGACGGCTATATTCTAGAATGTAGTCGGTACTACTTGCTTCTCCTGTATCTATGTTGACGGAAGTTTGAAAGCCCAGACGGAGAGGACCGTAAATTTGTTGAGTAATGCCTGCGCTTATGACTTTGTTATCTACTGAACGGTCGAATAAAAAGGGTGATAAGCCACTATTAAGACCTTGGGAGTAGCTGATATTAAAGCCGGTATAGTCAAAAAATGGCCGGGAGAAGTTGCCAATTTGTCCGACTAAACCGATAGTACCTGTTAAAGTGCTTTGATTGTCGCCACTGCTGTAATAACTGGTTGTGCCGGTTAGACCTGCGATCGCTTGGAGGTATGGAACTACTGGTCTGGCTGTGTATTTTAATCCTTGTTCGGCGGTGGGTGGAAGTGGTTTTCCTTGCCATAATAGGAAACCGGTGCTTAAGGCGGCGCTACCTTGAATACGACTTAAGGAAATGCGATCGTTTCTGCGAACTGCGGGCAATAAATCTAAGCGATCGGTATTAGCATCAATAAATTGTACACCTCCCTGATAACTGAGGTTAATCCCACTGTTGCCCAAAGGAATCACGGGAGAAGTGATAATTCCGCCTAAGCTGCTTTGTACAGTTTGAAAACCTAATGTACCGTTGTAGAGGCGATCGCGATAACTATACTCTAAATTTAAAAAATGCGGATTCACATCGCCTAATCTCTGACGTAACCGTAAACTCGCTCTTAAATTATCTTCACGTTTATCAAAATCAAAACTGGTTAATTCTCCTCTCCCTTCTAAAGTAGTTTTAGGGCCAAAATTACCATTAATCTTGGTGGTTAAACCAAATAAATCAGCCGTATTACCCCCACTTTCTAGGGATCTTTGCACAAAAAATTGTGGTGTAAGTGTCCAACTCAATCTATCAGTATTAATCGGTTTAAACCCACGTTCAATATATAAACCACCGCGACGATTATTATCAAATCCTACGGAAACAATAGCGGGGGTAACTTCTCTTTCTCGACGATCAATTACTTGATTATCAATAGGAATTGGTAAAATCACATTTTGGTCAAGAACTAACCTTTGTTTTTGGGTAGTAATCCGATCAATTAATGGTGCTTCTCGTGTTAATGTGACTTTGGCGGCTCTTAATTCTAATTCTGGGGGTGAAAAGGGATCATTAGTAATACGGACGTTTCTAGCTTGCCAACCACGGGGATAAAAATCAATGGTTTGGGCTTCAAATCTTAATCTTCTAACTTCACCGCCTGCCATTGGTGGTGGGACGTTTTGAGCATCTGCTTGTCCACCAATGGTAAATTCTATTCCCCCTGGACTGCTAACATTAGTTATGGGTTGATTGGCGCGGAGGCGATCGCTTGGTGGGCGACTTGGTACACCGCCAGCTGTAATATCTGTAGGTAAAAAGGCAAAATCTGTGGATGTGCTGGGAATAAATATTTCACCCCTTCCCCCTGCTAATTCTCCACTATCCTGGACAAAATTATAAGTAAACTTTTCTCCCCTTAATACCTGATTACCTCTAGTTAAAGCCACATTGCCTTCACCCACAGCAATTAAATTTTCTAAATTAACTTGTAGGCGGTCGGCATCAACTATTGCACCATCAAACCGCACAATTACGTTACCTTCCGCCGTTACTATCCGCCTTTGTTCATCATATTCTTGGCGATCGGCAATTATTTCTACTACTCTTTGTCTAGTTGGTTGTGTGGGAGGATTAGAATTTGTGGGAGTTTCTATAGCTGATGGTGGGACAGTTGGTTGTGTAGAATTACGTTGTTTAAACTCAATAATATTTTCTATTGGTAAATTATTAGTTGGTTGTTGGTTATCAGTAACATCAAGATTTATTTTTCCTTCAGATTCTTGGATTTGAACCTGATTTTCTGCTAAGGGAGAATCTATTTTTTCAGCTATTAATGGTTTTTGAGGAATGACGACTGGTGCTGATGGCACTAAAATTTTTACTGGTTTTTTGTCTTCAGCTATTAATGGTTTTGAGGGAACTGCTACAGGTACAGGTGCAAATTTTAGTTGCACTGGCTTTTGATCTTCCTGGGATTCTGGGATAGTAACTGGATTTGTTTCTAAGTTAGAATCCAATGTTTCAGTTATTAATGGTTTTTTGGGTTCTGCTATAGATGCCGATGGAACTAAAATTTTTACTGGCTTTTGATGATCAGCTACAGAAAAATTTACTTGTCCTTGTGACTTTTGAATATTAATATAGCTGGGTTCTGTAGAAGCAACTGAGCTTTTGACTTTTAACTGTTTTTTGTTAGCAGTGGGATCACTGGTAAAATTAGGATAACTAACAGTTAGTGGCTGACCCAAATCTAGGGCATTTTTAGAAATCGGTTGCCTAGAAAATTCTGGTTCTACACTTTCTGGTAAAAGGGCATTCTGGCTGGTGTTGACGGCAGACGATAAAGCTGAAGTATGGTTAACCCCTCTCTCAATGTCAAGCTGCTCTATCCCAGGTTGCTCCTCTGACACAACAGGAGAAATCTGGGAACTTCCTACGTTGACTGGCTGGAGAATTGGAGGTAGATGAGGCGGTGGAACTGGATGAAGCATACTTTGGAAGTTTATCAGGCTAACTGGTAGGCAGACAATAGCCGGAAGGTGGAACTACACATTAAGCCTTCCGACTTTGACTTTCTGCCTAATTGTAGCCAGTGGCCAAATCGTACTATCAAGTGTACTATGGCGTTTAGTGTTTTGCCTTCCAGCGATCGCCTAATATTGTCTTCCTATTCTAAATCCCTACGGCCAGGGTTACGAGCTGGGTCATTAGATAAGAATCCAAATACAAAAATGGTGACAAAGAAAGCAACCACAATATAAACAGCGATTTTTAAAGTTAACATGGAAACAACTCCAACGGGTAAGACAAAATACCAGCTTTCAGAAAAGATAGCTATTTTATCTTACCAAAAAAGAGGACAGCTTTTTGGTAGAATAGTGGAGACAGGCAGGGCATTGTCTGTTGGGCGAGATAGTGTAAGACGGTATGAAACTGCAACTGTTGTTTGAACCCAGAATCTCCGCACTTTTAGGGCGGGAAGTATGTCAATATTCTATCAGTTGTTAAAACTGACAGAGTTGGAAAATTTCATTACTTCGTTAGGGGTGCGGCTTTTAATCACTCGTGCTGGTACACCTACAGCTACAGAATAGGGAGGAATATCTCTATTGACGACTGCTCCCGCACCAATCACACTACCTCTACCAATATTTACACCATCTAAAACTGTTACTCGATGTCCCAACCAGCAATCATCCTCAATGATAATTCCCTTGCGTGTCACCCCTTGGCATTTGATGGGTACAGATAGTTCTGCAAACTGATGATTGTTGGCAAATATACCTGTATGGGGAGCAATTAGGCAATTTTTACCAATTTTAATATTTCCTGGCCCAGCAATACAAACATTGGGACCGATAAAAGTTTCATCATCAATTTGGATCTGTGTATCTTCTAAACATCCTATATCTACATTGCGTTCAATCGCTACTCTATTTCCTAGAGAAATCAGATTGTTGGGATGTCCTTTCGCATCTAATCTTACATCCTTGAATATGTATGCTCCATTACCAATCTCAATACACCCTGTATTGATTAATTGAACACCATGTTGAATAAAAACTTTTTGACCTAATTGAGCAAAAATTCTTTTGTATAACAATCGGCGTAAGTGAGGCCCTAAAGCCAGTGTTGGGATATCTCCTAACAGAGTGGTAATCAATAATTCTTGTATTCGTTGTAATTTGACCAAGGTTTTCTGGTTATTCATGGCTACATCATTTCTAAATAAATTACTTTTTGACAAGACTAAATAAGCTTTAGTCCTGTGTTTCTTCGGTCAGTATGGTCGTTTTTCTTGGTAATACGTAATCAGCAATTTCTCGGCTGATGGTAGCTATAGAAGTATCCCCAGATTAAGTTAATATTTACCGGACTATAGGAATCCTCAATGATTCGTGAAAAATTTTCGGTATGTGTAGGGTGGGCATTTTCGCTAAAACACTGAATAGATACGGAAAACTGTAGGAAATGCCCACCTCAGTATTTTTCAAAAATCAAACAGGAATGCTATATCGGCAAACCTTAGCTTTGGTATAACCAGAGGTTAATTTTTCCCATTTCAGCACAGTCAAATTTGTTAATTGCTAATACTTAGCAACTACTAGCCTTTAATTCAAAAATGTTTGATTTGAACAGGCTGAGGTTGTTCAAAAAATTTTGGACAGCTGATTAGGACAGTAATTCAGTTATGTTTATCTAAAAGACTGCTGAACAGAGGATTTCAGGCTTTTTTATAACTGACTTTGACAAACTATTTAGCAACAAAACTACATTTAATGAAACGAATCTCCAGTTACATCATCCTATAACTGGCTACACAATGTAATTATTGTTGTCTTTTTATTTTTTTTTAATAACCGTTACTAAGGTGGAGTCTCTCCCACTTCTGCCATCACATTAAATTTAACCATCGGTGCAAACAAGTAAGCTCTTCCCCGATTGTTGTGACGGCTTTCCTGCAACGAATTTCTAGAGTAAACTGCTCTAACCATGTTGCACACAAATGATTGACTAAATTACTAAATCACGCTGATATTAACACAAAGGTTTTGTTAATTTCTCTCTAATCTAGCATACTTTAATTTTTATGGACAACTTTTAAAAACAAAATTATTGCTATAGTTACTCTTCGGTAGAATTGGCTATCTAAAATACTTTTTAATTGCATGATTATCACCTAAAAAAAAATACACTTATGGAAAATTTAAAAATAATTTTACCAATTTTGTAGAATGCTTTAACTAGTTTATATTCATCCGTTGCGGTGTATGAGCTTTTCAGGTAATACACCCTCAATGATCTAGATAAGTAATTAGACAGAATTAATTACACAACTTATTCCCCCTGTTCCCTGTTCTCTGTTCCCTATTCCCAGGTAGGAAATTCATTTTGCACAACTGCTTATTTTTTAATTGAAACTCTCCATCAGGAAGTTTTATCAAATTAAAACAATTACTTCATAAATTTCTGCTATTGGTTACACTTTTCTAAAAATTAGATCAAAGTCAGTGTAAGAAGGTAGAAGAATTTATTTATTGTTCTGTATTCTTAAGGCAACAAACTATAGCACAAGAAGGCAGGAGGCTTGTGGTAACAGAGCGAAGTCGAAGTGCGTTCCGTGAGCGAAGTCGAACGGGGCAGGAGGGAAGAAGGTTGATTAAGTAGTAATTTCCAGGTTTTTCAACTGGATGATTATTACGGCGATTACTTTTATTAAGGTGTTTACAGCCCGTTTCAGGTAAAGGAGGTATAAATTTTTGGAACAAACCCTTATAAGTAATTAGGCAGAATTAATTACACAACTTATTTCCCTGCACCGCACTGAGCGCAGTCGAAGTGTTAAGAGTTCCCTTGCTTTACGTAGGAAATTAATTTTGCACGACTACTTACCAGTATTATCTACAGTGCGAATTTCAGTAATACTGAGTTTAGGAATTGTTCTTAATGTTGATTTATGTAAATCTGTCAATTACCCTGCGAGATGATCCAGATGGGTGATGCGTAGTTGATAGAAATCATTATAGATTTTAAAGCAAGTTCCAAGAATTTCTTGCTTTTCGTAAAAATATGCAAGACAAAAGCAATCCAAAGGAGTAAAATATCGCTTTTAAATCACGTAATTGGTGAGAATTATGAAGTTAATCAAGGAAATTGTCCAACAAGCTTTAGCTACTGGCTATTTAAATGCTCAAGAGCAGCATCAGATCCGGGTGCAGTTACAAACTAATTATGACTCGGAAGACTTAGATGCTTACATTATTCTACAACGGGCGATCGCCGCAGGTGAAGTACGTCGAGAGTCTTCTAGTCAGAGATTATACCGTACAGACAGAAGTCGGGAAACTTCAGCTAATATTAAACTTGCTTATAAAATAGCTGCTGAAATGGCTTTTAAGGCCGCAATGGCTTTAAGTATATCTAAAAATAATCCTGACCAACCATCACTAAGTACATAAGAAATTTTGATCTTAAATAAAGTATTATTAGTAAGGTGTAAAATGTCGCTACACAGCTAAATACATCTCTGATTGGCATGAGAGAAAATGTAAAATTTTGCCAAGTGCCTAGAATGTGCAACTTCCAATGAGCACAATAGGGCTAGGGTGCAGACTTGCCGTGAGCGAAATCGTCCGGTATGGGGTGTAAAAAAATCTTCAGCAGGAAACAGGAAAATAATTTATGTAATTTATCCTGCTTGATTATTAAGTAGTCGTGAAAAATTAAATTCCTACATGAAGTAAGGGAACAGGGAGCAGGGAACAGGGAACAGGGAAATAAGTTGTGTAATTAATTCTGCCTAATTACTTATAAATATAATCTGGGAAATCATTAGTATACTTAGTATAACATCTTACTTGTTGCCGGAAATTTATTTGAAGCAGCAAGATAGATAATTCCATCCTGGATAATTTTCTTAAGAAAATATTAAATATTTTGGGTAAAAACAGGAGAATTTAGCGATCGCCTCCTGGAAATTTCAGAATTAATACTGAATTTTGGCAAATAAAAACTGATAAATGAACTTGTTAAATTTTTATAAACTTAGTAAATAATACAGAATAGACCATAGACACAGAAATTAGTTTAGTGTTATAAATATTCATAGTTTTAATCATAAAAAATGGTAAAATGTAGACAAATCTCCAAGAGCTAATGACTATCAAACCGAGGGGTGAAAGTCCAGCTACTACAAGCTTCCTGCGTATATCGCTAAAAAAGGAGTCAAGCCTAGGTGCAAGAGCAAGAAAACACGGTTGATACGAGGCAATCAAAACAATTAGGAGAAGTGAAAAAGTAGTCCCTGCGGCTTTTAGCTTAGGGATAGAGGGTATTGCAGTTTGCCCATTCTGGATAACACCGATCAAAGTAGCTTAAGGATATTTGTCCATAAAACTACTAACTGTAAACTCTAGCTGCGAGTGTGATAATATTTTTCAATGCTTAACAAAGTCATCGTAAATTTACAAATAAAGTGTAATGAATTGGCAACATTAGGTAAAGACAGTCAACAATAACCATAGCTGAAATTGGAGTTTTCTTAACCTATGCAGCCAATTCGCACATTTAACGTTTCTCCTTCACTACCACCGCGACTCGAACCGTTGCGACAGTTAGCGTACAATCTACATTGGGATTGGAACGTAGAGACTAAAGATTTATTTCGGCGCTTAGATCCTGACCTGTGGGAGTCAAGCCGCCATAACCCAGTGTTAATGCTGGGAACAATCAGCCAAGCACGATTGTTAGAAGTTGTAGAGGATGATGGTTTTCTGGCACAAATGGATCGAGCCGCACGCCAGTTGGCCGACTATTTACAGGAACGTACTTGGTATAAGAAACAGCGCACTCAACACCCGAAAGAATGTTTTGCTTACTTCTCGGCTGAATTTGGGTTAGTAGACTGTTTACCCGTTTATTCCGGTGGTTTAGGGGTATTAGCAGGGGATCACCTCAAATCTGCTAGTGATTTAGGCTTACCATTGGTCGGTGTGGGTTTACTGTATCAACAAGGATATTTTGCCCAATACCTAAATGCTGATGGCTGGCAGCAGGAACGCTACCCCATCAACGATTTTTATAATATGCCTTTGCATTTAGAGCGCAATCCTGATGGCTCGGAATTGCGAATTGCTGTAGACTATCCAGGGCGGAAAGTTTACGCGAGGGTGTGGCGTGTACAGGTGGGAACAGTACCCCTGTATATGTTAGATACGAATATTGAACCCAATAACCCTTATGACCACGACATCACAGATCAGCTGTATGGTGGTGATATAGATATGCGTATCCACCAAGAAATTATGCTGGGTGTGGGTGGTGTCCAGATGCTCAAGGCTTTGGGCTATGAAGTGACAGCCTATCACATGAATGAAGGTCACGCAGCTTTCTCGGCCTTAGAGCGTATTCGGACTTTAATTCAGGAACAGGGTTTAAATTATGCCCAAGCTAGACAGGTGGTAGCATCTAGTAATATTTTTACTACCCATACACCAGTACCTGCGGGGATCGATTTATTCCCACCAGACAAGATTCTGTATTATTTGGGTTACTATGCAGATATCTTTGGTTTACCTAAAGAGCAATTTTTAGGGCTGGGTAGAGAAAACACTGGTGATTTATCTGCACCCTTTAGTATGGCGGTGTTGGCTTTGAAAATGGCGACATTTTCCAATGGTGTGGCTCAATTACATGGTGTTGTCTCTCGGCAGATGTTCCAAGGTTTATGGCAAAAACTACCTGTGGAAGAAGTGCCGATTCAAGCGATTACTAATGGTGTTCATGCTCGGAGTTGTGTAGCTAAATCTACTCAAGAGTTATACGATCGCTATTTGGGTCCAAACTGGTCATCAGTACCAATTGATCATCAGTTATGGGAACGGATGGATGCGATCCCCGATGAGGAGTTATGGCGCAACCATGAAAGATGTCGCCTTGACATGATTTTATACGTGCGGGAACATCTAGTTAAACATTTGAGCGATCGCGGTGCTTCAGCTTCCGAAATTGCCCAAGCCAAGGAAGTCCTTGATCCCCATGTCTTAACCATTGGTTTTGCTCGTCGCTTTGCCACCTATAAACGGGCTACCCTGTGGATGCGAGACGTTGAGCGCATCAAGCGGATTTTATTAGCTAACAAACATCGCAAATTACAATTTGTGATTGCTGGGAAAGCCCACCCCAAAGACATCCCCGGCAAAGAATTAATCCGGGAAATTAACCATTTTATCCGCGAACAGCATCTAGAAAAGCAAGTGGTGTTTGTTCCTAACTATGATATTCACATTGCCCGGTTAATGGTTGCCGGCTGTGATGTGTGGTTAAATACTCCCCGTCGTCCCCGTGAAGCCTCTGGTACAAGCGGCATGAAAGCGGCTATGAATGGCTTACCAAATTTAAGCGTACTTGACGGCTGGTGGGATGAAGCTGATTATGTGCGTACTGGTTGGGCTATTGGTCATGGGGAAAATTACGAAGATCCCAATTATCAAGATGAGATAGAAGCTAATGCTCTCTATGATTTAATAGAGAAAGAAGTAATGCCTCTATTTTACGATCATCGTGATGTGGACGGATTGCCACGCCATTGGGTAGCGAAAATGAAAGATGCTATTCGGTTAAATCTGCCATTTTTCAATACAGCGCGGATGGTACGCGAATATGCAGAAAGAGCTTATTTCCCGGCAAGCGATCGCTATCATAACCTAACTGCTGAAAATTATGCACCCGCTAAAGAATTAGCAGATTGGAAAGCAAAACTTAGCCAACACTGGTTTAACATCAAAATCAAAGATATTGATATTTCTGCTAGTTCAGATATCGAAGTTAATCAAACAGTGTCCGTAAAAGCAAAAGTTGACTTAACAAATTTAACCAATGATGATGTGCAAGTAGAACTATATCAAGGTTCTATTGATGCAAATGGAGAAATTGTCAATGGTCAACCTGTAGAAATGGATTATCAAGGACAAGATGAACACAATTTAAGTGTATACACAGCCAACATTACCTATACAGCCTCTGGGTTGCAAGGTTTATCATTGCGTGTTTTACCACAACATCCTTACTTGTCTAGTCCTTATGAAACCAGATTAATTGCTTGGGCTGAATAAGCAAATTTGAGGAATGAAAAATTAAAAATTCAAAATGCTATAAAATGAATGCTTCAGCATTTTGGAATCTTTGATTAAATTCCATTACTAGGTAAAAAGGTAGAAGTTAACTTTTATCTTTTTACTTTATTTTTTTATTGCAGTAGGGAACAGGGAACAGGGAACAGGGAACAGAAAGGGAATTGATGTAATTTATTCTGCTTGATTACTTAATATTGGTAAAAAGGGGAAAGGGAAAAATGTTTTGTTTAATTATGCAAGCAAAATTACAGCACGTTTCAGGTAAATGATGTACAAATATTCAAAACAAAGCCTTATGCTAAAGGAGTTTCATTCCTGCTCCCTATTCCCTTTGAGGAACTACAATATAACCCGTGCTATAATCTCCTAATACTAAATTGCGTTCTTGTCCCCAAAACCACCAATAAGCACCAACATAAGCGCAAATAATACTATCTAGCTGATCTTCTGTTTCTTTGAATGCTGCACCTGTGCGGGGTATTTCCGAAATCGGGAAAACGTCAAAAAATAAAGCAGGTTCTAAGGTGGGGAGGATATCGGTGATATAATTGTAGAGTTTGGTGAGTTCAAAATGGCGATCGCTCAATCTCCCCTTTTTGTACTTCAAGATTTTCGCTAATCCAAACAAATGTACTATTGCCGGATGAGGAAAAACCTCAATTTGATATCTGCCAGTTTTTCTGGCTTCAATAGTAGGAGCATGAGCAAAACCCCGCTTTTCCAACTCTAAACCAAACTCAATAGTGCGACTTGCAAAAGGCAAATTTTGATTAGCAGGATAACATCCCGCATGATACTTTCCAAAATACTTATGAGTTAACTTATCCGGTAAACGACTCCCCGTAGCATTAGGAATTAAAGTCGGTGCATCTACCGCTATCATTCCCTCTTCATCAGCTTTTACACTCTCATCAATCCATTGTAAAATATCACTAATTAACTCAATCCGTTGCAAATCAACTAATTTTAACTTTTCATCCACCAACTCCAAACAACACAACCCCGACGGTTGAGACTTCCACCCCAAATCAACACCAACAAATTTCATTAATTATAAAACTAAACGTGAATGTATTATTGCATTTTTTACAAATAATTTCATCAAATTTAACCTAGTTTATCCGTAGATTGATAGCCTCAGTTGCGATCATACTTCGTTAAGCGATCGCTTAGTTAGGGTAAAATTTGTACAGTAATTGACGCTTTAATGATCGCACTAAAAAACCTGGAAATTTGCGATGAAAAAATTTAATACTCTAAACAATGCTGGTAAATTGACTGCTTTATTATGTTTGCTCACCCTCTTGCTTACCCCTTTCGTGATAGTTAATGCTGGGGAACGTGGTGTCTTAATGAAATTTGGTCAAGTCCAAGAACAAATATTAGGAGAAGGAATACACTTAATTATCCCTGTAGTCAATACAGTTAAAAAATTAAGCATCAGAATTCAAAAGCAGGAAATTTCGGCTGAAGCTGCTTCTAAAGACCTGCAAAATGTTTTTACAGACGTTGCTCTGAATTGGCATATATTAGCAGCTAAAACCAACATAATTTTTCAACAAATTGGTGATGAAAAAGATATAATTGATAGAATTATTAATCCAGCAGTTGAAGAAGTATTAAAAGCAGTAATTGCTCAATATACTGCTGAGGAAGTAATTACAAAACGTGGAGAAGTAAAAACTGGGCTAGATGATGCCTTAAATACGAGATTAGGTAGCTATAATATTGCCGTTGATGATATTTCCTTAGTTCATATTCGCTTTTCTGATAAATTTAGAGAAGCAGTAGAATCAAAACAAATTGCGGCTCAAGAAGCAAAACAAGCTGAATTTATTGCTTTAAAGGCAAAAAAACAAGCAGAAGCACAAGTTAATTTAGCTAAAGGAGAAGCTGAAGCTCAAAGCTTACTGCGGAACATTTTAACCCCTGGTCTACTGCAAAGGCAAGCTATAGAAAAATGGAATGGGAAGCTACCATTAATCATGGATAAAGATAGCCTCCAATGGTGGAATATTCAGGAATTGATTACAGCTAGTGAAAAGTAAATACAAGGAATTTAGGGAATGGCCAATAGTGAATATTTCACAGATTAATAGCTAATTACCCATTAGTAAATAAAACAGGAGTACCAATTATTTTCAACTGAATTAAAAGCACAATGACTAATGTATACACAGTTGAATAAACTAAAGTTGTAAATAACTCTTTTTTCCGACTATGCTCTTTGACCTCTTGTTGAAAAATATCTACTGAACCAAATTGCATCAATAGGATACCGATAATATTTGAGAGCCAGTAACCAATTATTGTGCAGGGTAAGAGCAATTTTGGCGACAACAAACTAAATAAATACCCCAAAAAGTAGGCAATGGGCAGATTGAATAATAAATCATTCCACCAACACAATGGAGAAAGTAAGTATCCCAACACTAGAAAAAAACCACCTCTAAGCTTCTTCCAAATCTTGATGCTTGAGTGGGTTGGAAGAGTTTGTTCCCTCTCCTCTGGGGTATTTAAGTCTTGCCTAATTGTTGGGATATCAGTCATAAATACGTTAAATCTATCAACTTAGTGTAGTTTAAACTGTAAATACATTGACATACTCCCCACCCTAAAAGTGCGGAGATTCTGGGTTCAAACAACAGTTGCAGTTTCATACCGTCTTGCACTATCTCACCCGACAGACAATGCCCTGCCTGTTTCCACTACTCTATCAAAAAGCCGTCCTCAAAGGACGAGGCTTTAAACCCAATTTTTTGGTAACCCAAGTTATAGCAGGGAAAAGGGAACAGACGACAGCCTTGAAACTCCTTTAGCACAAGACTTTTATTGTTAACGTTTGTACTTTATTTAGTTGAAATAGGCTGTAACTCCCCTGCCTGCTGCCATTTTAATAATATGCTCCAACTAAGCTATAAATAATACTAGCAAGCACTAACAAATTAATGATTACATAAATAAATTTTCGCTGTAATATAAAGGTTATTAAAGAAATTATAACCCGTAAAATAGGAACAGCGATTAGTATTAATAATCCTAATTGGATAATGCCGCGCCGACTACCTGATAAAACTGCATTCACTACACCTATGGGTGAGCAGAAATCAGATGAAGTGCCTCGAAATACTTGATATTCAGCAGATTCAGAGCCATGATGAATTAAGTACAGCATACCACCTAGCAATACTACAGAACTAGCAATTAAAACTCCATACTTAAGCAGATTACTAAGTAAATTTTCTAATTGTTGTTCACTTTGCGTTTTGCTCAGTTTTTGCTTGCAAACAATTTCACTGTGATAATTGATCTGATTAACATGATTGAGACGCTGTTTTTCTAATTGTTGAATATCAGAATCCAGTTCTTCTGGGATTAATGTTAGTGTCATCACTTCAGTTTCTGCTGGTGCTGATGAAGTCCACTGAAAACCAGAATTTAATTTATACATAGCTATAGTCCCCCTGTTAGACTGTTGTAGACCATTTTTAATGCCATTGCTACCAGCACAAGGCTGAAGACAATTCTCAAAATTTGGGTTTTAGCACCAATCAAAATTCTGGCTCCTAAAAAAGCACCCGGTAAAACCCCTAACATGACAGGCATAGATAACCCTGGATCTATATATCCCCGGCTTAAATAAACACCTGCGGAGGCTGCGGCTGTTACACCAATCATAAAATTGCTGGTAGTAGTGGAAACTTTAAAGGGGAGACGCATAGCTTGATCCATTGCCAACACTTTGAATGCTCCTGAACCAATGCCCAGTAAACCAGAGAGTACCCCTGCTATTAACATGATGCTAAACCCAGCAGGTAAAGAATTTACGTAATAAGGCATCACACCATCAGGAGTAGGGTAAGTGCCATGTAGCTGGAGATATTCAGCAATGGGGTCTGGTAAAACAACCTCTTCATGTTCCGCTCTAGGACGTTGGGAAAGGTAGGCTGAATAAATAAGGACAATTGCCAGAATAATTGTCAAAAATTTTACGGAAATAACACCAGCGAGGAATGCGCCGATTATCGCCCCAATCGTGGTAGCTACTTCCAGAAACATTCCTAAGCGCAAATTGGCAAAGCCTTTTTTAATGTAAGTAGAGGCTGAACCTAAAGATGTGGCAATCACAGAAACAAGGGAAGCACCAACAGCATAGCGAATATCAACATCAAAAACAGAAGTTAATAAAGGAACAATAACAACTCCACCACCTAACCCAGTTAATGCTCCTACTAAGCCAGCGCTAAAAGATCCCAGCCACACTAATAAAGAAAATACAAGTATACTCAAATTTAGTTCCTCTTTGGTTATTTAGTCATTAGTTTCCCCCTGAACCCCTGCCGCTTTCCTCCTGCCCCCTTTTCCTACTTGTTAGTTAAACCGAGAAGACTGAAGCTATTACTATCAAGGAAGATAAAGGCACCTAATCCGATCAAGACATAGGGCATGAGATGATTGCCGTATTTGGTGAACAGATAAGCGATCGCCTGGTTATAAGTTAACCGATGTGCTAGATAACACAAAACTCCCACTAGCAGAAAGAAAACACCCAAAATCACCAATAAACTCTGCCAATTACTGCTGGCAAATATCGGTACGTAAATACTGATGTTATCTGTGCCATTAGCAAAAGTCACAGCTGCCACACTATAAGTTTGTAAATTGAAAAATCTGGCTAATAGCGATCGCTCACAATCTTCTGTGCTTGTTTCCTGATCCGAATCATCTATATTTGGATTTAGTAAGCTCCTAACCCCCAGGAGAATAGGCACCAAACCAAATAAACCCATCCAAGGACGAGGCAAAATTAAACCACCAAAAAAACCAGGTAAACTAGCTATAACTAAAGCTGAAAAACCCAGATATTGACCAGTAATAATGTGCCAATGGCGAAACTTAACATTTACCTGAGAGAAAAACAAAGTCAAAATGACTAAATCATCAATATTAGTTGCACTGAAAGCCGTAGCTCCCGTGCTGATTGCAGTAACTAAGCCACTCATAGGAATTTTGGATTTTAGATTTTGGACAAGAAAACTTGAGATTAATTTCTCCCAATTACCAATCACTAACTCTTAATAAGTAGTAGTGCAGGAAATAAGAAACAGGTAACACTTCGACTACGCTCAGTGCAGTACAGAAAAAGAATTTGTGTAATTTATTCTGCTTGATTACTTAATTATTTCTTTCTGCAAAACTAGCATGAATTTCCTCAACTCGTTGCTGCATTCCTATTACTAAGTGGGGAGAACGCCGTGTTTTGATGAAAAACCAACTACAACTGCCGATAAGATACATTAAAAACAAGTAAGGAAAAATATTATAAGGAGTTTCTGGCACTGGAAAGAGGCTACTACCAGGAATACCTACACTGCCTACAATAGGAATCATCATAAACGCCACCGCTAAAACTGAAAACACCATATCTATCGGACGGAGTTTTTTAATTTTGTACAAATAGACAGGAGCAGCAACAGAAATTAGAATATACACAGTCAAAAATCCATAACTACAAATAGCTCCTAAATAGCCCATACACTCGAAAAGTTGAATGTGAAAAAAACACATCACTGTAGGGATCACAAATGTCAACAGTGAACACATCGTAACCGCAACATGAGGTGTTTTATTAGCTGTATGAGTGTTACCTAAAGAAGCATGAAACAAACCGTGACGAGCCATCAAAAAAGCTACTCTAGCCGCAGGATTAATACTTCCTAAAATACAAGAAAAGAAACTAAACAACGCCCCAAAAGCAACCAATTCTCCCAAAAAACCGACCCCTGCTTGCTGAGAGAGAAAACCTAGAGGTTCTTCTATTTGAGCAATAGATACCCCAGTCCCACTAAAACCAAGAACTTCTATATAAGTTGTGGAAACAAAAAATAGCCCTGCCAGGATGACACTACCCATAACTGCTCTAGGTATAGTGCGTAAAGGCTTTTTAGCTTCATCACCCAAGCTAGTCGCACTTTCAAAACCAGAAAAACCAAACATTACTAATACAAGCCCAGTGGCTATATGACCAGGAGTTACTCCAGATAAAGTTAATTGGGACATATCTAGAGCGAAACCTTTATGCGCCCAGGTAATAATACACAAAATTGATATCAAAACTATGGAAATACCTTCAAGGCAAAGCATAGCTACAGCTGATAGTTGAATATCTTTGTAAGCTGCATACCAGGAAATTCCTGCACCAATAGCTAAAAGTGTAATATTGGAAGGATGAACGCCCAAATGACCAATGAAAATTCCACAAAAGTTAGCAAAACCACAAAGAACGGACATTCCCGTAAATAAATAAGCCAGCACCAAACTCCAACCACAAATTACACCTGCTGTTACCCCTAAGCCTTTAGTGATATAGGAATATAACGAACCAGGAGAAGCAGAACGACTTGCAAATTGATTGATATTAATGCTGACAAACAATAGCCCAATCAAACCAAGCACAAAACTGAGCCAAGTACCATTTCCTGAAAGTGCGACAATCAAACCAATATTAGATGCTGGTATAGTCGTCGGTGCAATTACAGCAAAAGATTGAGCTAAAACTTCCGAGAAAGAAAGGCAATTGGGCTTTAATCCATGAATACTCTGATGAGATGATTTTTCTTGGCTCATGTTCAGGTTTCTCTATTGTGAAATGACGCATATATAGATAGGAAATGGGGAGAAATTAATATTTGTCTGAATAATACATGATGGCAGCTAATAAAAATTTCAAATCATCCTTTTTCCGTGAATATTTACAAGCCAATTAGACAGAGACAAATTCTTCGCCTGTATTGGACTATGGCAAATTTTAGCTATACCTTCTAGGTTCGTCAGACCAATTAATTGTAGTTTATGTGCAAAATTACCTATAATAATTTGCAACTATATTCATAGATATCCCCGTATATCTATTACTTAAGAATTACTACTATTGCCTGTGTTTTCTTTGACAAATTAAATATTACCTGATGTATTTCTATTATGCAAGTGTTTATGATTATTTTTAACAATTTTCTTTTTAATTGACAAATCCTCAAAAGTTCATCGGAGTTTGTGGGAATTTATTTGTATAAACTTTTTATTAACTTTTCACCGTTCATAGTATGAGAAAATACACTACTTAATTATGAGTCATCTTGAGATATATATCAATAAAAACCTTGAAAATATGGGAAAAATTGCAAATATAGATACGTAATTTAGATAAAATACTGGGTATCACAACAATCAAAATAATATTGTTGCCAATCTGAATTGATGATGCTAATTTAAAATTGCCAATTGTTTGGTAAGTAGAATAATTATGACTTTGTAGTTT
Source organism: Nostocaceae cyanobacterium (assembly GCA_035299225.1). Taxonomy (GTDB): domain Bacteria; phylum Cyanobacteriota; class Cyanobacteriia; order Cyanobacteriales; family Nostocaceae; genus DATGXB01. Next base: position 17,286 of record DATGXB010000136.1, read on the forward strand.
TATTTTGGTCAAAGAAATATATATTTGACATATCCTCAAGGTCTTTCCTACTTCTGGTCACAGGAATAAACTAAATATTATCAAGCCAGGAATTACTACCATGAAAAGTCTCAAGTACATACTGATGATTGCAATATGCTGTATCAGCCTGTTATTCCCTAAATCTGCATTAGCAGATCCACCAAGATATATTCACAATCCTGATTATTTAGCAATAACCCAAAAATTGATTCAGTTAGAAACTGCCAAAGCGACACAAACATTACCTGATGGCTATACACCAGAACAACTAGACCAAATCATCAATGATTTAGAATTACAAAAATTGGCCTTTGAATCAGGAATTGATTGGGGACAGTGTAGCAATCAAACAGGTCAGACTTTAGCTGTATATGGACCAGAACAAAATTTAGAAGAAGATGAATACTCTCCAGGAGCAGTATTATACTTTTTAGGTAATGGACAAACAACAAAAAATAAATGGAATTGCAAAGGAATTTATCTTCCTGTTGATGTTAAAGTTTTGGCTTTGGGGTCAAATGAACAAAATCAAGAAGTAACTGGTGGTGTTGTGATTAAAGTTCCTAATGGTACTAAATTAGTGTTAAAAACCAATCCTGATACAGGTGTAATTGAGTTTAACCAAGCAGGTACACAAGTCCTCAAGCCTGGTGAAATTAGTTGGTTTGTTCCCAACATTACCCAAGCAATTGTAGATACCAGAGTTGCTAATGCACCAAGCAAAAAGGCTCAATAGTCATTATTTCAGTAGTTATTGTAGGATTACTATTTGATTTTTGAAAAATTCGTGGGGTAGGCATTTGTTAGGGATTTAACATCAAAATACCCACCTTAAACATACCTAAAATTTTTCAGGCATCATTTAGGATTCCTACCTTAATATTAATAAGATTCAGATTAGGTTTGATAATTAGACTGACACTAATAGCCCAAGCTAACGCAACCATCCAACCTGCAAGAATATCACTAGGAAAATGAACCCCTAAATATAGGCGTGTCCAAGCAATGACTAAGAGGTACAAACTACCAACAGTCAGAATTAGCCACTTCCAAGGACAATGCCAAGTTAAAATCAATAAAATTGCTACAAGCGTCATACTTGTCATTGCGTGACCACTGGGAAAAGCATAATCAAATTCAGGTGCTTTTGATACCCACAACTGGGGACGTACTCGATGCATGAATTCTTTAGCTGTGTAATTAATAATCAGGTTGCCTACGAATGTAGTCAGTAAATAAGTAATTGTTCTCCATCTGTGCTTGTGTAATAAAATCAGAACCATTACACTCAAAACAGGCAAAGCAGTCCAGAATGATCCCCACTTAGTCAACACTACAGCGATACTATCTAGTTGGGGACTAGCCGTAGAATGAATAACCATCAAAACTGGTGCATCCCAAGGCAAACCACCTTCATTTTGCCAAATTTTCACCGCCAGAATTTCTACAACCTGTAAAGGTAAATACACACCCATCAATATCAGCAACAAAGAGCGCCAATGGGAAAGCAGCAGATTTTTGAGGAAAACAATCTCTGACTTGCGTTCCTCCTTCGATATCTTAGTTTCATTCATCACTACCAGCCTTGTATATCGTGTCTGTCCAAATAGTTATCATATCTGTTTACGTAGTAAATAGGAAAGAGGAGAAAATTATTATTTAGTAATTTACTGGGAATGATATTAAACAAAAATTATATTTACTTGTTAGCTATCCCTCTTATGTCAAACTGGGGGAATAAGGAAGAATAAAAAGTAGAGATTATCCAGAAGGGACATAAGCATGAAACTGATTCATAAAGCCAATAAGTTTAAGCAAAGTGTAATATAAGCTAGGAAGTCTAAAAACAGATAGCCAAGGGGTGAGCAAAGAGAGAAATATAGCAGGTTGAATGATTAAACGCAAATTATTAAGTATACTTTTCCAATTGACATGGGGTTGCCAAAGAGGATGTTGTTGAAAATTATCCATGACTGATGGAGAATTAATAGGTTCAGGTTGAGCAGCCAAATTAATAAAAGTTTCAGACTGCAAACTAATCATGGTGTAAGCACTAAACACTATCTCCCACCACCTTTCAATATTGGCATAATCAGTAAAACGATAATCAGCCCAACCCAGTTCATTCTTTATTTGTTTAAACCCATACTCAATCCAAGTTCTTAATCCATAAGTGTTGCCAACAGATTGCCGGATATCTCCTGGTAAATTGGTCATCATATAAGTGGTAGATACTTTGGGCAATTTGTCTTTATCAGTAGTAGTTATCCAACATCTAACATACTGATTTTGATTTTCAAGACTAATCTCTTTAATATAGCGTTTCTCTGTTTTTTCATTACTAAAGGTTCGTTCAAATTCTTCCCAACCATTTGCTACATCCTTTTTATTCTCTGGCATACAGAGTTGATGATTACTACGAATTGCTAGGACATATTGGAAATTATACTCATTCAAAACCTGGCGGAAATTACTACTTTCACCGTAGAAACTATCTGCTAAAACTACCTGATAGTTAAATCCTTTGTCTCGCAGTTCGGCAATTATCTCCCCTGCTAATTCCGGTTTACTTTTATATTTATCTCCTGGTTGTAATTGGTGTTTGGGTTTATAGATTTTAAACAATAATGGAAATGTGACTCCATCTAAAATACCATAAGCATTTACTGATACTATTCCTTGGTCCACCTTCCCCAAATTACCAATATATTGCCGGGCTATATATTCAGTAGTTTTTCCTTTTTTTTCATCTCCCGTCTCATCTATTGCTAATATGAATATTCTCCGCTTTAATCCGTTGGATAATATCTCTAACCTTCTGTCTTGAAATTTTTGTGTTGACCAGGGAGAGTTGGATATACAGTGATGTAAAGATTGTGCATTTTTTAATCCTGTTACTTTGGCAATTACGGGCAATGTCTTTCTTTTTGCTTCGGAAATTATCCCTAAAATCAAATTTTTAAAATTCTCAAAACTTCTCACATCTGGAAATATATCTTTGTAGGCTTCACAATATTCGTCTACAAAACAAACTGTTTTTTTAACTGTTCTTGGTAAAGTCATGGCTTTCCTCCTTGTGGTAAGGGTTGTAGCCTCTCACTTCTATTTTATCTCCTCTATCTGACATAAGAGGGCTATTTAATATTTTTATTTAATTAGTTATTTCGTTTAAACAGCAATACAATCTCCCATAACAGTAGTTTGTATTCTCCAGATTGTTGATGCCATTATTCTGTTTTCAGGGCGAAAAATTCACAAAAAAATATATCCGTTTACAGATATTGACACTGGACTTTTGAAAGCTTTAAGATTAAAATACAGTAAGCCGATTGACTTTTAGTATTTTGTGGTGAATTAAAAAATAACCACCAGTATTTTAACCTAGCAAAAAACTCATTCTTAAGCAGTTATGACAGTTTGTTCGCCAGGGTTATAGTCATACTCAAAAATTGTACATTACAGCTAAAACCCACCAACTAGAAATATGGATTACTTATTACTACCTGTTCTTAGCTTTTTTATTGGCATCATTGTTGGTTTAACAGGAATAGGTGGTGCATCTCTGATCACTCCTATGTTGATTTTTGTTTTTCAAGTACCGCCTTCTGTCGCTATCAGTTCGGATGTTGTAGCTGCCACATTAATGAAAGTAGTAGGTGGAATAAAACATTGGCAACAAAAAACCCTTGATTTAGAAGTAGTCAAATGGCTAGTAATGGGTAGTGTTTCCGGTTCAATTTTGGGTGTAGGAGTTTTACATCAACTTAGAAGCAATGGAGAATATAACATAGATAATCTCTTGCTACGGTTATTAGGAGTAATGATTTTGTTCGTTACATTGACAGCATTAATACAAATGTTGTTAATGACATTTTTTCCTAAAGTCAGTTTACCAGAACTACCAAAATTAAATGTCCAAACCAATCAAGGACGTGTTTTTAGTGTAATTTTGGGAGCAGTTTTAGGCTTTTGTGTGGGTATGACAAGCGTTTCTTCGGGTTCTATGTTTGCTTTAGTTTTAATAGCTTTTTTCCGTCTAGATGCCCGTAAATTAGTAGGAACAGATATTACTCAAGCTGCAATTTTATTAATTTTTACATCCTTGGGACACCTGACATTAGGAACAGTAAATTGGAGTTTAGTATTACCGATTTGGATAGGTTCAGTTCCGGGGGTTTTGATTGGTGCTAAACTTTGCCAAGTTACTCCTCAACATCCATTAAGATTTATCATTTATAGCATTTTAATGATGATCAGTTGGAAATTAGTTGCACAAGTATGATTAAGAAATCAGCTATCAAAAATTTTAAGTTTTTGATATAAGATTAATTAGTCCAAAAGTACCACGTTCATACATAATAAATAACCCCAAACTAATTAAAACGAATGGAACTACAACTTTACCATAACGACTTAAAATATAAGCAATAGCAGCTTGACGACTTAATAAATAAGCAATACCGCACCAAACCCCTACCATGCTTAGAAATACAGCCAAAATAATTCCTAAACTGTTCCAATTTTGACCAGCGAATAGGGGAATATAAATACTAATATTGTCACCACCATTAGCAAATGTCACTGCCGTGACTTTATAAGTGTTTGGGTGTAAAATACTCAATAAAAAAGAGAATCTAGAATTAGGTTGTGATGACTCTAATAAATTAGTATTGACAGTCTGAACTTCTGTATTGTCAACTTTTCGAGTTAGTAATTGTTTAACACCAATCATGATTGGTAATAGTCCTAATAATCCAATTAATTCTTGCTGGATGATTAAGCCACCAAAAAACCCTGGTAAGCTGAGAATGATAATGGCAGCAAAGCCAAGGTATTGACCTATGAAAATATGTCTACGACGAAAATTATTATCTACCTGCGAAAATAAAAGCAGTAAAATAATTATATCATCAATATTAGTGGCTATAAAGGCAATGATGCTTTCAGTAAAAGCAGTAATCAGGCTATTCATGGCAAAAATTTATTATATACTATTTATTAATATATCAATATTTGTTATTCTATATTACAGGGAGGTGAAAATTATCTAATAAGTAATTAGGCAGAATTAATTACACAACTTAATTTCCCTGTTCAGAGTTCCCTTGCTTTATGTAGGAAATTAATTTTGCACGGCTATTTATGAATGATTTATTGACATCTATTATTACAGGGGTAGTTGCTTTTGGCTCTACCAATATTGATGATATTTTGATTTTGCTGGTGTTTTTTGCTCAAGTAGATGATTATTTGCGTCCTTGGCAAGTTGTTTTAGGTCAATATTTAGGTTTTACTATTCTTGTTATTCTCAGTTTACCAGGTTTCTTTAGTGGTTTGATTCTGCCTCCTAGTTGGATTGGTTTACTAGGTTTAATTCCTGTGGCTATTGGTATCAGTAGTTTGGTAAATCAAGAAACAGGCTCATTAACTGATGAAGTTACGGCAGAAGCAACACAAGATTTAACGGCTAGTAGTAAGGATTTTTTTAACTCTCAAACTTATATTGTGGCACTGGTAACTATTGCCAATGGTAGTGATAATATTAGTGTTTATATACCTTTATTTTCTACTACTAATTTAGAGAGTTTTTTAGTAATTATCGCTTTATTTTATTTCTTATTGGCAGTTTGGTGTTATACAGCATATAAGTTAACCCACCAGAGAAAAATAGCTGAGGTTTTAACCCGTTATGGTAGTTATCTCGTACCTTTCGTGCTGATGGGTTTAGGGGTTTTAGTTGTTTGGAAAAGTAAGGCTCTAAGTCCGATCAAACTCCTTGCTAGTTGTGTTTGTTTATGGGTTTTAGTAAAAAAAATTGACTAATAACTAAGTTCTCAAACTTTTGTCAACCATTCACTTTCTTCTGGATCTTTAAATAGTGGGGTACTGAGGTAGCGCTCACCAAAACTAGGTTGTACCATAACTATCAATTTATTAGCATTTTCTGGACGCTTGGCGACTTGCAAAGCTGCATATAAAGCTGCTCCGGTAGAAATTCCTGATAGTAATCCTTCTTCTTTTGCTAGACGACGACTGTAGGAAATTGCTTGTTCATCTGTGACTTGAATGATTTCGTCAACAAGTTCTGAACGATAAATGGCGGGAATAAATCCGGGTCCGATACCTTGTATTTTGTGTGATCCTGGTTTTCCTCCTGCTAATACTGGACTATTGATTGGTTCAACAGCGATCGCCACAAAGCCCGGTTTACGTTGTTTAATCACTTCAGACACCCCTGTAATTGTTCCCCCTGTCCCTACTCCAGCAACAAGAATATCAACTTCTCCATCTGTATCGTTCCAAATTTCTTCGGCGGTGGTACGAGCATGAATTTGGGGATTAGCTGGATTGCTAAACTGTTGCAACATATAGGCGTTGGGGATTTTGGTGACAATTTCTGTAGCTCTAGCGATCGCCCCCCGCATTCCTTCTATTCCTGGTGTTAACTCTAGTTGTGCTCCATAAGCCTTTAACATTAGTCTTCTTTCTTGGCTCATAGTATCTGGCATGGTTAAGATTAAACGGTAGCCTTTAGCAGCTGCTACCATTGCTAAAGCAATGCCTGTGTTACCAGAAGTCGGCTCAACTAAAGTGGTTTTTCCAGGAGTAATTAAGCCTTGTGCCTCGGCTGCTTCCACCATGCTCACACCAATTCTATCTTTGACAGAAGCAGCAGGATTCATACTTTCTAATTTGACAACTATTCGCGCCACTGCTCCCCAGCTTTGGGGGATTCTGTTTAACTGTACTAACGGAGTGCTACCAACTAATTCGGTGATATTTTTTGCTATTCCCATGATTATACCTCTTGGTAATTAAATGTAATACATTGGACTATTCTGAAGGCGAGTTTCTCTTTCCTGGCACAAATCTTGGAGTGTATAGCCGTGCAGCACTTGAATTGAAGCATTGTTAGCTTTTTCCCAAATTTCCAGAATTACAGTTTTTTCTATAGTTGGCGTTCCAGAGTTTTCTTTCTCTTTGCGTTCCCCTTCTACCAAAATGACTATTTCTAGCAAAGTAATCTGCCAAGGTTCGGGCACTAAAAAAAAACCTCCCTTCGAGCCGCGCTGACTCTGTACCACACCGGCACGTCGCAAGTGAGTGAGAATCTGCTCCAGATAGCGTTCTGGTATGGGTTGCTTGGCAGCAATCTCGTTCATAGTCAAAGGAATCTTTTGATTGTGGTGAATAGCTAGTTCTAACAGGGCTAGTAGCGCATATTCCACCTTGGCAGAAAGATCCAGAAGGGCATAACCTTGGCTATTCGAGTCCGTATTTAGAATACTACTGTACATTGATAGATTTAGTGATGTTTTTACGAAAGTAGTTTCCTTTTAAGTGCTAAATGTAATATGATTCCACTTAACACTAATAAAATATCATAACTCTATCGAGTTACCGGAGTTTACATCACAATTCTCAAAATTGCTTTATTTTTCGCAGGAATTACTGCAAATTTCGCAGTTGAGATAATATCTGCTTGATAATTGATTTTTGATTGAAATGTTATACTCTACACAAACTGCGAGTTGCTGTATTTTTATTGTATTAAAGCGGGCTTTGAAATTTATAATTATCAAAAGTTTCATCATTTGCGGGGAATTTGGGAAATGGGGAAAACATCAAAAGATAAAGCAGGTTCTAAAGTGGGGAGAATATCGGTAATAATACCATTTCACGAAAAGCCTGATACAAATAAAGCATCCAAAATGAAGCCCCATCCTGCAATAGAAGCAACAATTGATGTGTCTAATTGCTTTATTTTTTGTCTAACTACTTCTTTTAGTTCTTCTAAAGTCTCAAAACAT
>DATGXB010000137.1:0-25008 GCA_035299225.1 Nostocaceae cyanobacterium
TAGGACAAATAGATTATGTAGGTGCTAATGCCTTTTTAGATGCCTTTGCTCATTACAAAACTTCCACAGATGCCACTTTTACAGTAGCAATTAATTGGGATGCTTGGCAAGAAGTAGGAATGGCCGCAAAGGGCAGGGGGGCAGAGGGGCAGAGGTCTACTGGCAGGAACAGTAAAGCCGAACGCTGGACGGGGGGGCAGAGGGGCAGGGGGGAAAGAAGAAGTAATTCCTTATTTCCTAATGACTAATGACTAATGACCAATGACTAATGACTGTTCCCTGTTCCCTGTTCCCTGTTCCCTAATGACTAATTGGTATAGAGTATCACGCTGTTGATAGGGACGGTTGAGGGAAGCGATCGCTTGTTGTAGTGTTTCCACTTCCATACAAGTACCACCAATAGCCCCGGCCATACTGGTGATGTGTTCTTCCATTAAGGTGCCACCTAAATCATTACAACCCCAAGTTAAGGCTGTTTTTGCTCCCTCTAACCCCAATTTCACCCAACTGGGTTGATGATTGACTATCCAACGACCTAAAAATATTCTGGCTACCGCAGTTAATAATAAGGCATCTGCTAACACTGGTTGGTCACGTCCCACCCTTCTACGTAAAGGTTTAGGGGCTTCCTTACCCACAAAAGGCAGTAAAATAAACTCAGTCATGCGGGCTGGATATTCTTGCTCAATTGCTGTTTGTTGGAGCGATCGCAATTTTGCTAAATGTCCTATTTGCTGTGCTGGGGTTTCAATATGTCCCGATAACATGGTGCTGGTTGTCGGTAAACCCAACTGATGAGCAGTGCTAACAATCTCTAACCAAGTAGCAGTATCAATTTTTTCTGGACACAGAACCCTTCTCACATCATCATCTAAAACTTCCGCAGCAGTTCCCGGCATTGAACCCACACCGGCAGCACGTAAAGATTTTATAACTTCACTGTATGTTAATCCATCTAATCTGGCGATAAATTGCACTTCTTGGGGTGAAAAAGCGTGTAAATGAATTTGGGGAAATTCCTGTTTAATAGTTTCTACTAACTTCAAGTAATAATTGAGTGCTTGACCATTAATTTTTGCTTCCGGGTTGAGTCCCCCCTGCATACAAATTTCTGTCGCACCCTGCTTAACGGCATCCTGAGTTTTTTCTAAAATTTGCCCCCAGTCTAACCAGTAGGCCCCCTCATCCCCATCATCACGTCGAAAGGCACAAAAACTACAATGCTGTTCACAAATATTCGTGAAATTAATGTTTCTGTTTATAACGTAGGTAACAGTCTCACCCACTTGATAGGAGCGCAGTTGGTCAGCCGTAGCCCGAATAGATGCGATCGCTTCTGGGGCTGTTTGCTGTAATAATATTACCCCTTCTTCTAGGGATATATCACAGCCATTGAGCGATCGCTCTAGAATATCTCCAACAGTTACTTTGATCACGATATATTGCAAAAGAATATTTATTAATTCTGATATCTTCTCATAATTATTTCCTTTAATCAAACTTTTAGCAAATTCCCCCCAACACAATAACCTGTATTAATTTTTATCCTTGATTTGCCACAATTGTGAGCTAACAGGTTGAATCAAATATTTATCCATTTGATTAAATTCTTGCAGTAATGATTCAGAGGGAGCAAATAAAAAATTATCAAAGCCATCAGCAACAGTTAAAATATTTTTGTTGACTAAAACATTAGGAATCTCCCGACAAGTATGACAATAAGGTTTTAGCTGTAACTGAACTTCCGGTTTAAGTTGATGGCTTAATGCTAAAATCATCCCCATGCTACCATCACTAATCAATAATGGTTTTTCAGCCTGGTTAATAAACTTTGCAGCTTGATAAGTAACATCGCTGTGGCTTTTAGTCCACCAAGAACTTGCCTGAAAACTGACAAAATTAGAAAAAATTGCTCCAGTAAACAGTAAACAAATAACCACTTTCCAAAATCTTGCTTGAACTGGTTTAGAAATAATTCCATTAGCTAACAGATATGCTATACATATTTGGATTCCCAAATAAGCTGGAATAAAGTATCTTAAAATAATTGATCTAGAGCCTCCAGAAATTAAATCTTTACCAATTATTGGTAGAGAAGTAATTAAAATTAAACTTAAAATGAATATCCAAGTTTCTTTGGCAGTATAACGACATACAAAATAAACAGCATATCCTGACAACAACACCAATAATCCAACTAGAAAAATTTGAAATAATTGAGTAATAGGATTTTCAAAACCAAAATTAATTACTACTCCTTCTTGATTACTATCAATAAAAATTCGACTCAAATTAAAAGCCCATGTTTTGATTAAAGATAATCTTGGCATACTACCCTGACCACCAACAATTTTATTAATATGTTTTAAACTAGCAAGAATTACAAAAATCCAGGGCATAAACAATATAAATGCTCCTGTTACAGCTAAGATATAAGAAATTAATCCCTTAGTAAAACGCCATTTTTCAATTGTAATTAAATAAACTCCATGAGCAGCAGCAACTATAATTGAAGAAGGAAAAGTATAAAAACTAAATGCTAATATAGCCGCATATATTCCCCAACTTAATTTTGTATTTAACCGTTTAGCAGTGAGGAGAGATGCACTAGATAAAAGTATTAATCCTGTCCATAAACTATACTGTCTAGCTTCCTGGGCATATAAAATATGAAATGGAGATACAGCCATAATTCCTATAGCTATCAACCCAGTTGAAAGAGAATCAAACAACTCTCGACATAGCCAATAAACAGCAGGAAAAACCAGTAAACTAAGTACGGCTGATATAGTTCTAAATGCCGTTATAGAATTACCAAATAAATGTACCCAAATCCAAGTTATCACATAATAAGCTGGTGGGTGTTGCGGGTCTTCTAATGCCAGAGAGTGGAGAGTATCAAATAAATTTTTCTCTGCATTAATATTTTGATATTGTTTTAAATCCTTAACACTAATTTTCTCGATACTAGCAACTTTCTCAACTACAGTATATTCTGTATAACCAGAAATCCGTAATGATGTAAATGCTTCATCATCCCAATATGATTTTTGTTCAATATTAACAAAGCGAAAGCTTATTCCTAATACTAAAATCAAAGCCAAGAGTATTGTAAAAATTTGCAGATGGTTCGGTAAAAACCGAGTATAATTATTTTTCATGCTCTAAATCTAATCTCTTAACTTTGTTGAATCCACATTGTTACATGAGAATTATGATTTAACTGTTAAGCTCAGATGAATTAATAGTAAATTATTGAGAATAAAACTGTCCAAGTATTCTAGATAAGAAAACATAACTATAGTTACATCAAAAAAATTACTCATATATTCAAGGTGACAAAAGATAATATTTATGAGATAAAGTCTATATACCAATACTATTGGATATCCCAAACCCCTAGTCAAGTAATATTTCGGTTTCCCAGAGTCCACAACTTAGACATGATATAATTGTCAAGACTTATACAACCCAACACCTTATTTGATATCTATTTTATGGAAAATCCCATATCAAAATCATTACTGACTGTTCCCACTGGTTCATTAATAATCCCTGAATTTCCCGTAGTAAATGAGGATGTAGTTAGTGAGCAGATTGACTTTTCTGTGGTGATTCCTACTTACAAAGAACGTGATAATATTGAGAATTTAGTTAGAGTTTTAAGCCAATTATTAGATGCGACGATTCCAGAAAATTATGAGTTAATAGTAGTAGATGATGATAGTCCCGATCGCACTTGGGAAGTTGCACAAGCTTTAACAACACATTATCCTCAGTTACGCGTGATGCGTCGTCAAGATGAAAGAGGGTTATCTTCAGCTGTGATTCGTGGTTGGCAAGCAGCTAGAGGTCAAGTATTAGCAGTAATTGATGGTGATTTACAACACCCACCAGAAGTGCTTGTACAATTATTACAACAAATCAAAAATGGTGCTGACTTGGCTGTAGCTAGTCGGCACGTAGATGGGGGTGGTGTTAGTAGCTGGAGTGTTGTCAGACGCTTTTTATCTCGTGGTGCTCAGTTACTAGGATTAATTATTTTACCGGGGGTGTTGGGGAGAGTATCGGACCCGATGAGTGGTTACTTTATGGTAAACCGGAGTGCGATCGCTAATGCAACCCTAAACCCAGTTGGTTATAAAATTCTTTTGGAAGTCATCGGACGCGGAAAAATTAAAGAAATCGCAGAAGTTGGTTATGTATTTTGTGAACGTAAAGAAGGAGAAAGTAAAGTTACTTGGAAACAATATTTAGATTATATTCATCACTTATTAAGACTACGTTTATCTACAGGTAGATTAGGTAAAATTAGTCGAAAAATTAATTTTCCTCTGGGTAGATTTATTCGCTTTGGTTTAGTGGGACTAAGTGGAGTATTTGTAGATATGGCTGTACTTTATCTATTAAGTGACCCTTCTGCCCTTGGTTTACCTTTAACTCGTAGTAAAATCCTGGCTGGGGAAATTGCAATTATAAATAACTTCCTATGGAATGATGCTTGGACTTTTGCCGATGTCAGTACGCAACAACAAGGATGGAAACAACGTCTAAAGCGGTTTGTTAAATTTAATATTATCTGTTTGGCAGGATTAGTATTAAATGTTATCGTTTTAAATATGGTGTTTAATTATCTCTTACCTAATCGCTATATTGCGAATTTAATTGCTATTGGTGTAGCTACTATTTGGAATTTCTGGATTAATCTCAAACTTAGTTGGCGAGTAACTCAGGTTAAATAAAGGGATGAAGAAGATGAGGGAGATGAGGAATATCGTGTTTTTATTCCCTTTGTTTCCCCTCCGATTCATCTGTGGAAATAAAAATAGTTTTTAACCCAAGTTGCTAGTGCAAGAAGGCAGGAGGCAGGCGTTCCGTGAGCGAAGTCGAACGGGGCAGGAGGTAAGAAGGTTGATTTAACTAGCGTTTGAGCCTTATTTCATTGGATAGTTATTTTCGCCAAGCTGCACTAGTTATTTAGTTGGAATTGGTAAGGGGTAAGTGGTGCTGAGTAATTAGTAATAAAAATCATGTTTTCATCCTATAAATCCTTCAATCCTGGACATCATCTCGACTTCGCTCGATAACCACCTGATTCAGACATTTTCCCTAAAAGGCAACTTAGGTTTTTTAATCTTTAATTCATTGTATTTTTAATTCTTCTTTCGTTAAGACAACGATAGATTGCCGCAATATTCCGGGCATCATCAATACCTCGATGGTGTGTTCCTTTTAATTCTATTCCCAAAATATTTAATGCTTCTGCCATGCCATATTTACTTTTTACTCCTAAAAATTCAGAAAATTCGCTTTTAATATTAATGTGGTTTTCATCAAAAGGATAAGGAATTTTATGATAATTGCAATCTTGGATAAATTGCTTTTTATCGTAATTACCCCAGGAACAGAAAACATGATCAGTAAATGTGTTTTTCCAAGCTGAAAATTTAGTGATTACTTCCGCAAAAAGTGGTGCTGAATCTACATTCTGTTGAGTGATGCTGGTCAAATTTTTACAAAAATCTGTCAATTTGGGATTTCGCACAGGTTGAATAAATTGCTGAAACTCTGACTCAATTTCCCAAGTTTGACTATTCAACATTACTGCCCCAATTTCAATAATTTCCATTTCATGACGTGGGAAAGTATTCTGATTACAACAGGTTGCTTCTAAGTCAACTATCAAAAAGTATTTAGGCATAATCTCCAGTTAAAAATATTACTAGCAGTGTAATTTACACCAGGAAGTTATTTTGCACTACTTATTATACTACAAAGTTGTATTATCGTACAGATTTTTAATTCTTAAATAGGTACTCTTATTTTTTCTTTTTTCTAGTTAGATGCTTACTTAAAAAGAAAAAGGTTTTACCCAACCTCGTGAAATGGCTGTATCAAGGATTACCGCAGCCCCTGCAAACCAAAAAATACTTTCACCAGCAAGAATCAGAAACGGTAAAATAGTGTTTGCTAAATTCCAGCCAATTTCAATTTGAGTCAAACCTCGTACCAAACCAAAAGCCAGCACAGCACCGGCTTTCAGTTGACGATTTTGATCGAGACGGATAATATAACGATAGGTGACACCAAATAGTAAACCGCAAAAACCAGCGATCGCCCCATCGAAGAAAAAATAAAAGTCAATATTTGTCAACTCTCTCAAAAGATGTATAGGGAAGTACATATTTATGAGAGTATTAACTAAAAAAGTCCCCAAAAAAGCTAAACCCACGGAAAAACCGCCAATAATTCCCGCTTTCAGAGATTCCCAACGTTCTATCTCAAGTTGCATTGTTTTTAGATTCCCTTCCTCTACTAATGTTGACGAATTGATAGACCTTTCCAGGTATGATAAATATTAGAAACAATTTGTAATTATTTGAAAAGTGGAACTATGGAGATTTTGACACTAGGCTGGGTATCGCTGTTAGTTGTATTTACTTGGTCGATTGCTATGGTAGTTTGGGGACGCAACGGACTGTAGGGGCATTGTGGAAAATCCACTTCTGAGTATTCTGGCTTTGTTAGCATTGGTACTGTTATTAGCAGTAACCAGTGGTGTGGTTTACTTGACCCTATCCGACTGGCGCGATCGCCGTCGTCAGCAAGAAGAAAACCGAGAACTCAGACGTAGCAAAGCCAAGCGGCCATAATTATCTAGTAGATAGATAGCTGTGCTTTCTGTGGTAAAAAAGCAATTTCTAGGGACATGATCATCTTGTGTCCCTATGCTATCTATCTATAAATTATCATAAGTGAAGTAATTAAAAATTGCTTAAGAAAAATTGAATAAATTCTATATTAGAAATTATCATCAGTCCTACAAAATTCCTTTATCATAGAAGATATACGACTAAATTTAAAACCATAACTTTAACTCTAATGGAGTAGTTAACAGCCAGAAATTATCAGCAGATCACAATAATAGTCTACTTATTGATATATAAACACTCACAAATTAAAACCCACGAATAGGGACAAGGGAAAATTATTGATTATGGAACTTACACAATTAACTTCTCAGGAAATAGTATTGCCCTTAGTACAGGATGACAAACAAAAAGCCTTATTTAGAGTTATTTCCCGGATTCGTGAATCATTAGATATAGATACTATTTTTAAAGTTACCGTTACAGAAGTACGTCAACTACTAAATACTGACCGAGTTGTAGTTTTTCGTCTTTACCCGGAATTAAACTGGGAAGGTGAATTTATCTATGAAGATGTTAGTCCAGAGTGGAATTCTGTATTAAGCATTAAATTACATGATCATTGTTTTTCCGATGCTTATGCTGGATTATATCAGGACGGAAGAATAAAAGTCATAGCTGACATCTATCAAGATGCGATCGCTTCCTGCCAAATCCAAATATTAGAAAGATTTCAAGTTCGAGCGAATATAGTTGTATCTCTATTAAAAGGCAAAGAATTATGGGGCTTATTATGTATTCATCAATGTAGTAATAGCCGACAATGGAACACAGCAGAAGTTGAATTTGTACAATTAATCGCCGAACATTTGGGAGTAGCTTTAAAACAAGCAGATTATATAGAACAAGTAAAACAACAATCTGCCCAATTAGCCAAAGCCAAAGCTCAAGAAAAATCAGCAGAATGGCAAAAAATTATCGCTAAAACCATCGAAAAAGTCCGCCAATCCTTAGATTTAGAAAGTATTTTTCGCACCAGTACCGAAGAAGTCAGACAATTATTAAACGCTGATCGTGTAGCAATTTATCGTTTTAATTCTGATTGGAGTGGGGAATTTGTCTTTGAATCTTTAGCAGAAGGTTGGGTAGCCCTAATGCAAGAACAATTAGAAAAACCAGAACTAGGAGACAATATCAGTGAATGTAAATTAAAAGAATTAATTGAACAACCCATTACTGACACCTATCTACAAGATACAAGCGGTGGACGTTTTTCCAAAGGGGAAGTTTATCGAATTTGTAATGATATTTATAATGCTGGTTTCAATGAATGCTACATTAAAGTATTAGAAAGTTATCAAGCTAAAGCTTATGTGATTGTGGCCATTCTCTACAATCAAAAATTGTGGGGTTTATTAGCAGTTTATCAAAACACCCAACCCCGTGAATGGCAAGAAGAAGAAGTTTACCTACTCACTCAAGTAGGTGGACAATTAGGAGTGGCATTACAGCAAGCTGAATATTTACAACAATTACAGCAACAAGCCGCCGAAATTAGCAAAGCCGCAGAAAGACAAAGGGCTTTAGTAAATACAGTAGACAAAATCCGTCAGTCTCTAGATATTGACAACATTTTTAAAACTACAACCCAAGAAGTTAGACGACTTTTAGAAGTAGAAAGAGTAGCCATTTATCGCTTTTATCCTGACTGGAGCGGTGAATTTGTAGCTGATTCTATTGTTGATGGATGGACACCAATAGTTAAACCACAACCAATCAATGAACGGGTAATTTTACAAGAAAGTAAAGCCGGAAAATATGCACGAAATGAAGTTTTTGTTCCTATTTCCCAAGGAGAAAAACTGTGGGGACTGTTAGTAGCTTATCAAAACTCTCAACCGCGTTATTGGCAAGATGAAGAAATCAACTTACTAGCCCAAGTAGGAGTACAATTAGGGGTAGCATTACAGCAAGCTGAATCATTAAAACAAGTCCAAATTCAAGCGGAAAAATTGGCCAAAGCTGCGGAACGAGAGCGAAAAGCAGCAGAACGAGAAAAAACCTTAGCGGCTACAGTCGAAAAGATCCGTCAATCTTTAGATATTAATACTATATTTGCCACCAGTACCGAAGAAGTCCGACGATTATTAGAAGTTGATAGAGTAACAATTTATCGTTTCCATCCTGATTGGAGTGGAGAATTTGTAGCGGAATCATTAGCTAATGGATTGACACCTATTAAGAAATTGGCAACTGTAATTGCTGATGATTATTTACAAACAACCAAGGGGGGAGAATATGCCCACGGTGAAATTTTAATCATTAAAGATATTTATTTTATTAATCAAGCTCAAACTCATACTGCGTTGATTGAACCAGTCCAAGCTAGAGCTTATCTAATTGTACCTATTTTTCAAGGTGACAAACTCTGGGGATTACTGGCAGCCTATCAACAAACAGAACCCCGTGATTGGCAAGAAGAAGAGATTGATTTACTAGTACAAATTGGTTCACAATTAGGTGTAGGTTTACAGCAAGCTGAACTATTAGCAAAAACTCGTCGCCAAAAAGAAGAAATTGTCCAAACTCTCAAAGAATTACAACAAACTCAAAGCCAGTTAATTCAAAGTGAAAAAATGGCTGGATTAGGTCAACTCGTGGCTGGTTTAGCTCATGAGATTAATAATCCTGTTAGTTTTATTTACGGGAATATTCCTTATGTTACCGAACATACAGAAGATTTATTAAACTTGGTGCGAATTTATCAGCAAAATTACCCCCAACCGAGTTTAGAATTACAGAATAAATTGGCATCTGTAGATTTAGAATTTATTAGCGAAGATTTGCCAAAATTGTTAAATTCGATGATGATAGGTGCTGATAGAATTCGTCAATTAATTCTCTCTTTGCGGACATTTTCACGCCTGGATGAAGCAGAAATGAAACCCGTAGATTTACATGAAGGAATTGAAAGCACTTTATTAATTTTACAGCATCGGTTACATCCAGAAACTAATCATTTACATATTGAAGTAATTAAGGAATATGGACAAATACCGCCTGTAGTATGCTATGCTGCACAGATGAATCAGGTATTTATGAATCTGTTAACTAATGCAATTGATGCTATCGAAAAAGCATTAGTTCAAGGTCAGGAAATTGAACAACCAAAAATTTGGATTCGGACTAAGATCACGGAAGAAAAATTTATTCAAATTTGTATTGCTGATAATGGTTGCGGTATTCCTGAAGAAATGGAATCACGCATTTTTGAGCCATTCTTTACTACTAAGCAACCCGGACAAGGAACCGGTTTAGGTTTATCTGTCAGTTATCAAATTGTTGTAGAGAAACATGAGGGAAAAATTAATTGCTATTCTGAATATGGTAAAGGGTGTGAGTTTTGTATTGAAATTCCTATGAATAGAAAAATCACTTGATTTAGCTGCTAATGCTGGGTTTTGTGGTTAAATTATTAGTTGAGATGGAAAATTATTTGCTTAACCCTTTTCTAAATTTAACAACATCATACAGCAATTCTAAATTATTTGAGGAACGCTGCCTGTTCCCTGTTCCCTTGATTTCAGCTAATGACAACTAACCAAATTGAGAAAATAGTAAGATAGATATAGTCATAATATTCACCATCAAGCCAAAACCATCATGCCATCGGACATAGCTGTAGAAAAGAAAAAATTAAAAAACCCTCCTTTGACACTGCACTTTCTAGGCGATCGCGTCTTGCGTCAACCAGCCAAGCGCATTACCAAAATAGATGATGAACTCCGCCAACTAGTGCGCGAAATGCTGCAAACTATGTACAGCGAAGATGGCATTGGTTTGGCTGCCCCCCAAGTAGGCATTAACAAGCAACTAATTGTCATTGACTGCGAACCTAGTAATGCTGCTAACCCGCCATTAGTGTTAATTAACCCTGTAATTAAACAGGTGAGCCAAGAAGTGTGTGTTGCTCAAGAAGGCTGCTTGAGTATTCCCGGTGTATATCTGGATGTAAAACGCCCCCAAGTGGTGGAAGTGGCTTATAAAGATGAATATGGCCGTCCCAAAACCCTCAAAGCTGGAGATTTACTAGGTCGCTGTATTCAACACGAAATGGATCACCTCACTGGTGTGGTGTTTGTAGATCGTGTAGAAAATAGCTTGACTTTGGCCGATGAACTATCTAAAAATGGCTTCTCGTATCAAGCAGTAAAACCAGTAGCATCATAGGGTGATTTAGTAGTGTATTTAACTCCAAAAAGCGGCTTATTTTTAGGCGGTTCTTGTATAACAGCGATCGCATCTGTGGGATCTATTTTTGAACTCAGTTCTGGACAACCAGATTTAGGCGTACAAGTTACAGCCATTATCCTGGCTTTAAGCATTCCCTTAACAGGATTATTTTTTATTGCCGCAGTCAGGGATGCACGGGCTAACATTAAATAAGCATCAGGTAAATAAAAAAGGTGAAGGGAGCAAATGTGCATATTTGAACATCCTTTCACCTTTTATTTTTCCATAGGAGGCTGTCTTGCTGGAGGCAGCAGGTAAAATAAGAATATGATATTCTCATCTACTCCACCCTTGCGCCTATCTCAAGGACACCTGAACTTACTTACAGCTTGTCCTCGCAAATTCCAACATTCCTATTTAGAACAATTAACTTCACCTACCGATCCAAAACAAGAAGAACGTCTCACTTTAGGGAGTCGCTTTCACTTGCTAATGCAACAGCAAGAAATGGGTTTACCCATTGATCAAATGCTGCGGTCAGATCCTCAACTCCACAGATGGATGTCAGCTTTTGCCGATGCAGCACCGGAAATATTAACCAATAATGAGCAAGATTTTCGAGAAAGTGAACATTATCGGACTTTACAAATCAACAATTACTTAATTACGGTAATTTATGATTTATTAATAGCTAATAGTCAACAAGCGCAAATTCTCGACTGGAAAACCTACACCCAAAAACCCCAGAAAAGTGATTTAGCGAAAAATTGGCAAACTCGCCTATATTTATATGTTTTGGCAGAAACTGGCGATTATTTGCCAGAAAATATTTCTATGACTTATTGGTTTGTGCAAACGAAGGATAAACCACAAAGCGTCAAATTTACCTATGATGGGGCTAAACATCGTAAAACAAAGCAAGATTTAAATCAATTGTTGGATAATTTAACTTTGTGGTTAGAACAATATCAACAAGGTGTGAATTTTCCCCAAACACCAGAGTATAGAAATGCTTGTATAAGTTGTCAGTATAACATGAGATGTGATGGCGAAACGCCTGCTTTCAGCGATGGCCAACACACCAGCACCGCAGAAATATCAACACAAACATTACCAAAATTAGAAAACATTCAAGAAATTTCTTTGTAAACTCTAGAATGCACACATCCCCCCATATTCCCGCAAATTGGCAGCAATCAGGCGGCATTATGCTAGTGAAATACAAAATCTTGATCAACAAAATCCAATTTAACTATATTTTGATAGTAGGAGATAACTAAATCCTGTTGAAAAGGATAGGAAAAAGGTAGATGTAGATATCATTATTTGTTGGGAAAAATTGTCTCTATCAGACAAAAAATGCAAGATTAATTAATCTACTGTGAAAAATCAATCGCCGACTCATTCATATTCAAGGTAATCAAAATAGAGACACGAATAAAATTCAAACAACTGTACAATTTTCTTCTAATATCTGAAAGGCATAATTAGCGATCGCTAAACTAAACTTAGCTTGTTCAATGGCTGATAAACTTGACCATTCTCGCTCACTTAAACTACTAATAATATTCTCTATTTCCCCTTCACCGCCACGCATCGAGTAAGCGTAAGGACGCGCCAAAACTAGCAAATCATCTATTTCCCAATTAGGTAGCAAAGATTGAATACAATTCGCAAGTTTTTCACCAGCAGACTGTTCTAGCTTGAACAATTCTGAGGCTCTATCAGCAATACTATTTAATAAACCAGAAGGAATAAAAGCGGCAAAAGCTTGATGGAGAGTATGTTGTAAATTATTCGTTATGGGTAGTGAAGAAACTTGTAACCAAAGCGCATCTAACTGATTATAAAAACTATTAGCTTTATTTGTCCAATCTTCAGCCTGTAAATCCCCGAATGTAAATTGTTCTTCTAGTTGATAAAAATAGCTTTCAGCTTGCTCATCAGCAGGATTCCAAGGATAGGATGCATCTTCGGGTTCTAGTAATGTTGCTAACAAATCTAAATCTACAGTAGATGGTAAAGCTTGGATAGTATCCGAAGATTTTATTTGATCAATCATTGTCTTGCCTCACAATTTACTTGTTAACCTTACTGAGAGCTACAAACGGGATAAGGGAATTTCCGAAAAAAAGAGTTGAGTTCCCATCTTGAATAAATATATCTTTGGGAACATCACAAACACTGAAAAATTTTTTTTCTTTCTAGTGCTCATGAATCTTCAACGATAAATTCCCATACTTCACCGCGATCGCTCCCAAATTTTAACTGCATTCCCGATTGGAGAGGTATGCGATCGCGTAAAATTTGCTGCCAACCGTGGGGACTTAAGCACCAGGTTGTGCCATAGGTGGAAAAGTCTTGCAGATAATAAGTTCTGATGGGCTTTGAGCCATTGAGAGTATTATGACAGAGAATTTCCGCGTGACGTTTAGAAATACACTGCTCTGAAATTACAATGTCATTGTCCTTAGTCCGACCAATGCGAGTTACTCCTGAACGCAATGCCCAAGCTTGACCACCGGGGGAAAGTGAGCGTAAACAGGCGGTTGGTAAGGATTTAGTGGGACTAGCTGTAGGTAATTCTGGTAATGCGGTGATGCCGTCTTCTACATTTTTGAGCAGTTCCCCATCAAAATCCGGGTGGAGGTATAGAACGGGTAGAGTCCAAGCCGGTTGGTTAAATTTGTAGATGGTTAATAGTTCTTGACGGGCTACTGCCACGGCTTGATCTATGGGTTTGTGCGATCGCAATGCTTCGGCAAAAGCTTGAATAAAACAATGGCTTTCTTGATCAGCAATAGTATCCCGCATTCCCAATACCGCCGGCACTCCCTGACGCACTAACACTTCAGCTAAACTACTGGCGGGTATAGCTTGACGGTTATGTGCTGCTGGTTGCGCTCCCCAACAGGCGTTAAAAACTCCTAATTTGACCCCTGTACCTGTTAAAACTTGGGCTAATTCTATGCCGTTGATGGTTTTGTTTGCCCCTAAAAATAACAAACCACCATCAGGCCCTGGTAAACCATGACCAGCATAAAAGAAAACGTTGTAAGCTTTGGTTTCTAACTCTTGAATTAACTCTTGGGGATTCGGCTGCAACAAAGTTTTGACTGTACAAGGAGCAGATAAATGTTGTTTATTTGTGGGAACGCTCTGGGTTAAGGTTTGTTGGAGAATAACTGCTTCTTTGGCTAAATCTAGCTTGTCATCATGACCCAAAACTAACAGTACATTTAAAGCTTGGTCTGTGCGTAGTTTTCCCAAAGGTTCTACTTCGCTGGTAGTGCGACTAAATAAAATATCTTGAGAAAGGGTGATTGCCGACTGACCGGCTTCTCGCTGCATAATTTCCCAAGGTAGGGCGATCAAATCTGGATCACGAATTTCTAAACGAAAGCGTAACTGAGTATTCTGACCCATAGCAATGCCGCGACTGCGTTCCAGACTTCCCAAAATCGGACCATCAAAGAGCCAGCGCCATAAACTGATGCCCAAAAACTGCATTAACCTGATACTGTAAGGGCTTTTCGGACTGCCAGAATTCATTTCTGGAATTAGGGGGTTAGCTGGTGGAGTGATAGAGAGGGGAATATCTATCCGATTATCACTAGCGAACATTTGCTGCCATTCTTGCCAGACTTGAATGAGTTCAGCCGAAAAAACACAGTCATGCAGAACATAGCCACCTGGGTAGGGAGATTTAACCACCCAAATAGCAAAGTTATTGATGCCAGTGTTTAGACGTGCGATCGCCAGATTCAGAGATGGCGGATTCGTGGATGGCATGGATTGCTTAAACTAAAAGTTAATAACAAGTAATTTACAATGGGATCTATTCCACAAAGAGTCCTTTGGTGGGAGAGTTCCCAATTTATGTATTATTTCAGTTTTTCTCTAGTTTATCGAGTAATTATTCATTTAGGACTATTATCTATTTTGCCAGGTGTGGGTTTTTGAGCGCAAGCACTAGGCTGCCCTGCTGGTACAACCTGAATATCTGACTTTTGTAGTTCGGCTAAACTAATCCTCAAATCTTGGTTGGGTTTGGTATTGCCACATACCCGCACAAGTACCTCTGTATTATTCTTATTGGCAGAATCAGGTTTAATTTCTAGCACTTCCAAAAAACTGCCAGCTGCAAAAGATGCTTGATTATTCACATCTATAGGGTTATTAGCTTGAATGATCCAACCGGGAGCGAGATTGTTTAAGTTTCTGTTGGTGGGTTGGGGTTGTACGGTGGCTGGTGGGCTAGAGTTGGCTGTGGTTGATGATGCTGATTGACGTTGCATTTTCACCCAATATCCGATCATAGCTGCCAGCAAAACCACTAAAAAGGGTACTAGAAAGGTTACGAGGAGATTTAAAGGTAGGGGGGAACGGCTAGGTTTAGTGTCAGGAATGACTTGAGTTTTCAAGCCTGTATTGCTAACTGGTGGTTCTGGGTTGGCTTTGGGTGTTAAATTTAGGGTTTTGCTAGGGGAAAAGGTGGGAATTTCGGCTTGGAGGGCAATTTCTGGTTCGGAGTAGTTGACTTGATAATGTACTAAGGCGATGGTGACGTTATCATGTCCATTTTTGGTGTTGGCGATCGCTATTAAGTTTTCAGCTGCTTGGGTAATTTCTGTTTTTCCGGTAATAATCGGTAAAATCTCGTTTTCCCAATTTTCTTCTATTCGGTCAAAATCGCTCAACCCGTCTGAGGTGAGCAGAAAAACTGTATCTTCATCAATAATAAATCTTTGGGCTGTGGGATGTAGGGAACTACTTTTACTCATCCCTAAAGCTTGGACTAAAGAACCAGATCCACTCTGTTGCACGGCTTCCCGATATAAGGCATAACCTAAACGCACTTCACGGGAGGCGACATCATCATCTAAGGTTACTTGATAACAGCCGGAGGTAGTAATCCAATAGGCGCGACTATCACCAACATGGGTAATATACATTTCATGGGCTATGGGTAAGGACATAACTAGGGTTGTGCCCATGCGTTGGCGGCCTTGGCGATTTTCGCTATCATTTCGCTGACTGATTTTGTCGTTAGCGATCGCTACTGCCTGTTCTAAATCACTCAATAATAAGGAAGGGTCTATATGTTCTGTCGGTACATCTGTTAATTGTACTACTCGCTGATGTACGGTTTCTATGGCTAAATTTGAAGCGACATTTCCTCCTTCATGTCCGCCAATGCCATCACAGACAATGGCTAAAACATTATTTTGGGGTGGTTTACTCAATTTTGAACCACTGGGAGGAAAACAAGCATCCTCATTTCTTTGGCGACAGGGGCCTGTGTCAGTTTTAGTATAAATTGTAATTTTATTATTTTGCGATCGCCCTAATTCTCTTAGTCCTTGATCTAAAACTGTAATTAGTTGTTCCGGTGAATGAATTTCTCCTTGAATTAGTGCTTGACTAATTTTCCTAATAAACTCTTGTACTACTGGTTTAGCGTCTGGGATTAATTGCTGCCAAAATTTCCCTAAATCTGTCAATGTGGGAGTATTTTGATCCAACCGCAATTCTAACAACCTGACTAATGTTCCTTCTACTCGCAATAAATCAGGACTAAGCAAGCTAGAAGCTACATTTTCAGTTAGTAGAGGTTGCCATAACTGGGCTAATTGCCATAACCAATGGATTTGGCGCATAGATGAGGCATTACCCCAAGTATTTGTTAAGCGACTACATAATTGAATTTGAGCATTTTGCTGATCAACAATAATGGGACTTTTTTCTAGCAGTAAAATTTCCCGTTTTGATGAGTCCTGTTCTATGGTTAAAACTCCATACATTTGGGGTATATGTAAGCGGTAAGCAATTAGTTTTAAATAAGGTTTAACCAGTTGAATTTTATCCAGTTCTGGTATGTGAGGTGATAAACCTGGTCTAATATCTAAAACAACTGATTTACCAATGACTAAATAGCGATCGGCTAAAATTTCTCCCGGATTACCCAAATTCAAATCCTCTCCTACTACCCAAAGGTAACGTTTGGGTAAGGGTGTGGAACATTGCTGGCAAAAGTTGTGTTTTAACGGGTTAGCAGCTTGGCAAGATTCGTTTGGGCAGTATAGCGTTACCGCGTCATTTTCCATAGTTATCGCACCGATCAGCGAATGGCAGTTTTTCTTTAGCATTGGTAGCGGCTATTAAAACCGCTTATTTTTTTGACTCTACATATCCATCTAGTGGATTATGCTTTTAGCTAGTTAATAGTGACAGATGTAAAAATAATTGATGTTTATTAATCCAAAATTATTTACTCCTCAATTAACTCTACAACCCGATCATAGCCGTTTTAGGAGGGTATTACCTGATGCTCAAGCTACTACTAATACTCTAGTGCAAGAAGGCAGGGGGCAGGAGGCAGGAGGCAGGAGGTAATAAGGTTGATTTAACTGATGTTTGACAGTGTTCAAATGGATAGTTATTTCTGCCATGCTGCACTAGCTTTGTTATTCAACAATAATTTACAGTTTTCATTTGTTGCTGTTAATAAATTTTCATTTTATCTAACGATAGATAGTGTGGCTATTCCCTAGTTTATGCTCAGGTTGTATTACTTTAGTTTAATTAAAAATTAAGACGGTCAAAAACTAGCTACTTATAAGTTAAAATACCCAATTGTAAAAAGCTGATTGATTTTTGACCAAAATAATAGGATACAAGCCCCGTCCTTCTAGGACGGCTTTTGCAAGATTGGTGCTACAATGTGAGAGGTAGCCTATTATGGCATTGGGAGACTTTAAACGGACGTGGAGAGACTGTAAGACTACCTAGTAGCAGGTTTCCGTGAAGCGTCAAGGAATCCTCCCTGCGGGACGCTAACGCGAACGCTCCTTTAGGACGAGGAGGTATGTCAAAAAAAGTATTACTTCTCAAGTCAATTGGTTGATCAGTCATGATGGAGAAATCTGTTGCTCTAGGATTCCGTTAACTTTTGTTAAAGAATATTGACAAAAAACATTCAATATGATAATGAGGGTAAGCACAGCATATTTCAGGTAAATGAGGTACAAATTTTGGGAACAAACCCTTATACCAAGAGACTTTCAACCCTGCACCGCACTGAGCGCAGTTGAAGTGTTAAGAGTTCCCTGCTGTATAAAACTTACTTACCAAATCAAACAATCAGCATTCAGCCATCAGCCAACCCCTTAAATAAGTCTGGAAAAATAATCGCACTTTTCCATAAATAAGTTCAGGATTTTGCGCTTACAACTGATAGCTGATAGCTGCTCGCTAAATTTTAGCTTAATTGACTTTGTTGAGCCGCTACTTGAGGAAGTCCCATACTGTAGTTAGTGACACGGCTAGAGAGATTGTAGCTAATTTCGCCTTTTTGCAGGAGCGATCGCACAAAATGCTCCAAATCTGACCCAATCCGGCGTAAGTTATAGTCTGTCAGATCCTGACCACTAGATGCTTCTACCAAATCATCAAACTTGCGTTGCACCTTTTGTAGGGCATCTTCATTCCAGTTGAATTCATTATCTGGGTCAACATCTAATGTCAAGACCTGATTACTTGGCACTAGTTCATCCTGCTCAATCTCCGCCGCAAAAATGCGAATATGGCGGGTTGTGGACTTTAGCAGCATTGGGTTATCCATAAACAGGTGTCAGAAGTGGGTGAATTAAACTGAAATTATTTTAACTGGTATGCTTGAGCTAAATTATCTCAATTTTTCAATTTCTCATTAAAATCAAGCAAGTGAGGGAATCTAGTACACTTTAGGCTACAATAATTTACAGCATATTTCAGGTAAATGCGGTACAAATTTTGGGAACAAACCCTTATATCAAGAGACTTTCAACCCTGCACCGCACTGAGCGCAGTTGAAGTGTTAAGAGTTCCCTGCTGTATGTTTAAAAATGCTGAATAGGAAAATCCCCCCTTGTTGTGTTGAGATGATTCCTTGATTGAGAAGAGAGAAGATTTCGGTTTACCAATCACCTTTAACCCTACTCCTGTCAAGTTTTAATGTAAAAACTTTAGCTTTTGAACACGTAAACCACCAGCATTTATTCTGTAGTTTTGTAATTTCCTCAGAAATTTTCCTGACGATTCACCAAGGGATTTAGAGGACATTCATCAGTTTAGCTCTCACAATCTAGATACCACAAATTGCGGTGTATTTTGATTTCTATTGGTGAAAAATTGATCACTTAATGGATTACTGAAGCGAAAATGCAATTACTCAAGCAATATTGTGAACAAGAGGAACTGAAACTAATTTCTGCTGCCAGTTGTTGAACAACAGAGTGACTTAACCTTTGCTTATCCTATTCCTAATATTTTTTGCTGCTGGTTGACTATAGCAGTTCTATTCAATTGTCAAACTCACTTGTAGAAGTAGAGGACTTCATTTGGATAACTATATCAATAGATAGTAGGATAGGAAATCTAAGGGAAAAATTTTGTGGATGTATTCAATTAAATAAATCCCAGGAATGCTAGAATCATTGATTTAACGGCGTTTCTTCAGTATGCAAGGTTAGTTTTTAAACTAACTATGCTATTTTTCCTTTTTTTAGTTACAATAGTTAAGCTTAGTGTGTATGTAATTTTTCAGAACACAATTTTTACTCTTCATAGTTTGGTTAATTACCTGCTTCTGAAGTTGCTGATGAAAAAGCTTACATTTAGTAATTTTACTTATTTTTCTCTCTATTAGAATCTGCTTAAATCTAATAGAAAATCCCAGCATTTGCACTTACGTATAATTACTAAATTTATAGTAACAACTCAAACTGTTATTGACGTTTAAATAAATTTGATGTAGAAACCTTTAAAAAGGTTAGACAAGTTCTTACAGAAACTTTATTGTATCTAATCTTAAAAACTGAATAATAGTTTATGACTTACACAAGGCATAACTGAATTTCAGAAATCTAAAATCTAAAAAAAAAGAAAAAAGCCGATTACAAAAAATACAGGGGGAGAGAAATGGAATATAAATGTTATGAATGAGGAAAAATTGGAATCAAATACAGGGAATCCAATAGATAAAGATTAAGAATTTGAGCAGTAACTTTAATTCCTCATGCTCATGACCACCAATTACAGGAATCCTCAAAACTATGAACTCCAAAGCTTTACCGCGCCAAATCAGTAATCTCGATGTAGGTGTTTACGAATGCGAAATCCATCTTAAATTCCGTTTGATTGAGGAAAAGAGCTTATTAAGCGACCGGGAACAGCTTTTGCAAGTGCTGCTAGACGCTTTGACGGAAGGATCTGACGAATTTTTAGAAACGTTACAAGCATCGGTAAAGGCGCAGGAGGTTTCTGAGTTGAAAGCCTCACCACAAATGCGTCGTCAGTTGATGCGTTTGCGTAATGTGGCTGAGAATATTTGAATTGATTATTAAATTATCTTGCTGAGTAGTGGCAAATCTAGCTTTGGGAATAACAATAGAAAATCTGTTTTAAGTTTGCCCTACCTATTTATTTTGTTTAATTTTAGCTTGTAACCCTAACCTTAAGGCTACAAGCTTGATCAAGAGGGGTTAAGAACACTCTTATAGCTGTTTGTATTAGTTAGCTAAACCATGTTCTAAGGCAAAACGTACTAACTCTGTGCGGCTGTTTGTACCTGTTTTGCTAAATAGGCGGCTAACATATTTTTCTACGTTACGGACGCTTGTTTCTAAACGGCGAGCAATTTCTTTATTCATTAATCCTTCAGCTACCAAGTTTAAAACGCTTTGTTCTCTGGGAGTTAAATCAATTTTAAAGGGTGCTGGAGTGGGGGAAATGGCGTTTCTTTGAGTTAATATGGCTTTGATTTGGGCGATTTGATTGGCTAATTCAGCTAAATCAGGTGTTTCGCCTTCTTCTGTAACTATTTGAGATTTAGCAGTATGACGAGCGAGTAAATTTTCAACGATCGCTACTAATTCATCAGGATCAAAAGGTTTGGGTAAATAAGCATCAACACCAGCTTGATAACCCTGAATGCGATCGCTCGTCATCCCTTTCGCTGTCAAGAATACCACTGGTAAGGCTTGAAAACGGGGATCTGTTCGCAATTGTTTGAGGAATTGATAACCATCTACCTGGGGCATCATGATATCAGATATCACTAAATCAGGGGTGTTTTGCTGCATCAATTCCCAACCCTCACGGGCGTTACTGGCAACCTGAACGCTGAAACCGCTTTCCTGTAAATAGTCCCTTACTGCTTCCCGCAAGCCCGGTTCATCATCCACCAGTAACAGTTGTGCTGACATTGAAAATTTCCTTAAGTGTAAGCTGATTCCAATTTAGCGAAATTTTGTTCTATTTGGGAACTAGATTTATTCATCCAGCCAAGCAATTATTTTGGCATTTTCTGGAAGTTTAGCTTCTTTTTGTCCCCTAGCTCTGGCTCTAGTGGTAAATAAATTAATGGGAGTGCTGACCAAATCTACTAAACTGGCTTTTTTAGCGATCGCTTTCAGGCTTTCTCTGGGTACTTCTTTGACTAACCACCGCAATAAATTATAACCATATTCTTGCAGTGTAATCTCCCGCATTAACTCTACACCATGTAACTCATGCAAATAACGGTTAGAACGCCCATAACGCCGCCATTGACTGGCTAACTCTTTCCACGTTTGACGGTGCTGATGTTTGACAATTGCAGAGGGAGCAAATTCTAATTTTCCTAAATTAGCTTTTAATATTCGCCAGCAAATATCCGCATCTCCTCCTGTGGTGAGATAAGGACGAAATAAACCGACTTGATGAAAAACACTGCGACGTATTGCTAAATTTGCAGTTTGTCCATAGGGACAATATTTATTTGCTAAAGTATGCTTTTGAGATAAAGTTTCTTGTTTATCCGCGTGTTGTTCTAATAAAGTATTTCCTGGCAGAGCTGCAATTTCTCCAGCAACAATCAACACTTCAGGGTTGACAAAAGGCTGAATTAATGCTTCTAACCATTGGGGCTGAGGACGACAATCAGCATCAGTAAAGGCGATAATTTCCCCAGTGGCGGCGCGAATCCCTGTATTTCTGGCTGCGTAGGAACTTTGAATATTATTTTCACTAATTGGGTGAATAGTAAGCGGACTATTGGTGGCGGTTGTTTGCAAAATCGCGAGAGTGCGATCGCTACTATTATTGTCCACTAACAAATACTCTACTTGTTTTTGGGGATAGGTTTGGGACTCTAAACAGTGGAGCAAATCGGGTAAATCCGCTTCCCCATTATAAATAGGTATAACTACAGATAGCTTTGGTAAAAACTTGGTCATTTGGCAGGAGGCAGAGGGGCAGAGGGGCAGGAGGCAGGAGGCAGGAAGCAGAGGGGAGGAAATAGAAAAGCAAGATTTTGAACATAAAATTTAATTCTTATTTCCCCCTTGCCTCTTCCCTGCCTCCCCTCCCTATTCTTGGCACTCCGCACCCTACACCTTAAATCCTAAAATTTCAGATCCTCAGCACGGATGCTGACGGATTGAGAATCGGAATTATTGGTATTTTGTTGGGCTATTCTGTTACTAGCCAAAATAGCGATCGCTTTGGCATACTGTGGATCTTTGAGCGTACCAATTAAAGCTGGATTAGCAGCTAATTGTCGCTCTTGAGCTTCCGTTAAGTCTTGTTTGATATCAGGTGTAATTCCCTTCTTATTAATATCCGTACCATTGGGAGTATAGTAATGAGCAATAGTTACAGCTATACCCGAACCATCTGATAGTTCATGTACTGACTGTACCAAAGCCTTACCGAAAGTTTGACTACCAATTACTACAGCCCGTTTATTATCCTTCAAAGCACCGGTGAGAATTTCGCTGGCACTAGCAGAATTACCATCTACCAAAATTGCCAAAGGTTTCTTTGTTAAAGCGGTGCGATTGGCTTTAGTAGTTTCACCTATACCTCGACGGTTAACAGTCTTAACAATGCCACCATCATCTAACCACATTCGAGCAATTTCAATACTGGCTTGTAATAAACCACCAGGATTTCCGCGTAAGTCTAACACATAAGAATCAGCGTTTTTACTATTTAAGTTGCGGATAGCTCGACGCATTTGATCTGCTGCATGGCCGCTAAACTCTCGCAAACGAATATAACCAATCTTCTTCCCTCCGTCTTGTTTGAGAGTATAGCTAACGGTAGGAACTTCTATAGTTGCTCTAGTTAATTTGATTTCAAAGTTCTGTTTTCCTTGTCTTCCCAGTTGCAAAGTTACAGGAGTACCAACTTTACCCCGAATCATTTTAGAAGCATCTTCCACCTTCATATTTTGGGTGGGTTTGCCATCAATTGCTAAAATTTCATCACCAGGTTGAATACCCGCCTTAATCGCTGGGGAATCTTCTATGGCTTCAACTACAGTCAGCTTTTTAGTTTTTTCATTCATTTCCATGCGAATGCCAATCCCGGTAACTTCGCCGGCGGTTTGGCTAGTCAAAGCTTCGTACTGTTTGGGATCCATAAATCTGGTATAAGGATCACCCAATTTCTGCAAAGCTTCACGGATGGCAGTATAAGCTTGTTCTTGAGAAGAATATTCTTTATTTAGTAGGCTCTGCCTGGTTGCTTGCCAATCTTGTTGATTAAAGTCTTTATCTACGTACTCCCGGTTTACCAGCTGCCAAACTTGGTCTACTAAAGCTTTAGGACTGTCTTGTAAGGATGCGTAAACGCAACGTGTCCAAGCTTGACCAAATACGGATAAAGTTGCAGAGGTGGCGATCGCTCCTCCTATTAGGGCTTTTTGGAGTGGCGAGTAACGTTTCGCAAATTGGTTCATGTATATCAGATGAATATAGTTGTGTTGTTGACAGTTTAGCAATCAGGCTTTGCTAAAGGGTTTAAATTTTGTGGTGCAAATTTTCAGCTATACTCCATTCATTGTGTTGACCTTTTGTTGAGGATGTAGCAAATACTGCTTATATTGTCAAAATTCGTTACAGTGATTCTTGGGTTTTCCCGCAGAATCGGCATAGATTTTGCGACACTTTGAACAGTGCCATCCTTACACCCCTCATTATTATTATAAGATAGCACTTTGTGCGCTAAATGGTAGGAGTTTTCAATAGTAACTTGCTGAGTTCAGAAATTAGCATCTATCCTCATGGGTTTAGGACAAATTAACTACAGAAGAGCAGAGGAAACAGCCACCATTACTTTACAATTGAGAAAGTCAGGAATTAGAGTTTGATCTTATTTTTCATTGCTGAAGTCATGAAATGCAAATGGAGCATTAATTCATCAATTGTTCAGACGGGAAAAAGCAAAAAATTGTGGCGTTTGTTACAAAAATTTATTTGGTATGTAGGATTACTTTTATCAGGCTGGGTAATTATTACTACTATTGCTTTAATGTCTGTGGCTACACATCCGGTTGATGCTTTTTTTGTTCTGGGTGGTAGTATTCGCCGGGAAATGTACGTAGCTCAACTTGCTAAACAATACCCACAAATCCCGATTTTAATTTCTAACGGTTCTCAATCTCCTTGCATTTGGTTAATTTTTCAACGAGAAGCTACCAATTTACAAGATGTATGGTTAGAAAACTGTGCTAATTCTACCTTTGAAAATTTTTACTTTGGGTTGCCGATTTTGCAGCGTTGGGGTGTAAAAAAAGTAAAATTAATCACTTCCAAAACCCATCTTCCTAGAGCTCAGTGGATAGCACAAATAATTTTAGGCGCTCATAGAATTTGGGTTGATGTTGATATTGTGAAAGAAAATGGTATTCCTGCTAACCGTGAATCTTGGATTAAAACCGTATTAGATGTAATCCGTAGTTTAATTTGGGGGGTTGTTAGCCAAATTGTACAACCCCAATGTTCTCATATCTCTCGACTGGTTGATGTTGATATGTCGGGCTGGGAACAAAGGAGTTTTGTTTGTGAACATCAAGGAGGTTTAAAAAAATTAAACCTTCAAAATCATCAATAGTTCGGACAGTTTTTAGGTGCAGCTAGAAGCATACTAAATAAATAACTTGATATAAAAAGGATATAGGGGGAGTATCGTGTAACTTTATAATAAAGGGGTAGAAAAAAAGGCATCCATAGCGTAGGGTGAAAATAAATTACAGAAAAACACCCAAATGGATAGCCTCAGAAATATTGTACAGGAAATATTATCAAAAATAGGAACA
>DATGXB010000138.1:0-21379 GCA_035299225.1 Nostocaceae cyanobacterium
AGAGGGGCAGGGGGGCAGGGGGCAGAGGGGCAGGTGGGAAATAACAATAAATTCCCTAATGACTATTGCCTGTTGCCTGTTGCCTATTGCCTATTGCCTGTTCCCTGTTCCCCGTTCCCTGTTCCCTGTTCCCTGCTGTAAAACTATTTAATTAAAAGAGGTGATAAGTGAAAATTGGTATTGTTACACATAAAGTTAAAAAAGGTGATGGTCAGGGTAGGGTAAATTATGAAGTGGCTAAAGAAGCGATTAGTCGTGGATATCAACTAACATTAATAGCTAGTGAAGTTAGCCCAGAAATAGCAGAAAATAATTTAGTTAATTGGGTTAAGATTGCTGTTAATGAATATCCTACAGAGTTTTTACGTAATTTCATTTTTGCCAGAAAAAGTGCAGCTTGGTTGCGTCAACATCACTCCGAACTAGATTTAATTAAAGTGAATGGGGCTATTACATCAGGTGTGGCGGATGTAAATGCGGTGCATTTTGTGCATAGTTCTTGGTTGCGATCGCCTGTGCATATCTCTCGTGTGCGTCGGGACTTGTACGGTTTTTATCAGTGGTTATATACTGCTTTCAATGCCAGGAAAGAAAAACAAGCGTTCCGTCAAGCCAAAATTGTGGTAGCTGTTTCCGAAAAAGTTGCCCAAGAATTAGTTAATATCGGCGTACCCCGTGAAAAAATCCGGGTGATTGTCAATGGTGTAGATTTAGCAGAATTTGCCCCTGGTACAGCTTGCCGTTCCCAACTTGGTTTACCAGAAAACTTTAATTTAGCCTTATTTGCCGGCGATATTCGCACACCCCGCAAAAACTTAGATACTGTTTTACACGCCTTAGTTAAAGTTCCTGACTTACATTTAGCTGTGGTAGGCAAACCTGACGGTAGCCCCTTTCCTGACTTAGCCGCTAACTTGGGTATAGAGGAAAGAGTGCATTTTTTAGGATATCGCCGAGATATAGCCGAAATCATGCGGGCGGTAGATTTATTTGTCTTTCCTTCCCGGTATGAGGCTTGCACCTTAGTGTTATTAGAAGCAATGGCTTCCGGTTTACCCGTGATTACGGCCACTGCTACAGGAGGTGCAGAACTAGTCACACCAGAAGCCGGGATAGTTTTGGCAGACACCGATAATATTCAAGCTTTAGCAGAGGCATTATCGTTATTGAGTAGCGATCGCCTCCTATTGCAAAACATGGGCACAGCCGCCCGCACCCTAGCCGAACAGCACAGCTGGAAAAAAATGGCTCAAACCTATATGGATCTATTCGAGGAGTTAATGACCCATGAGAAACACCGTTCTCATTCCCACCTATCGCCGTCCTCTGGATCTATCACGTTGCCTTTCGGCACTGCAAGCGCAAACTAAAACAGTGGATCAGGCGATCGTTGTGGTGCGGGACACTGACACAGAAACCAGAGAATTCTTAGCTAAATTCAACCCTCACCCTCTCCCCTTACAAATCATTACCGTCACTCAGCCGGGAGTAGTCGCCGCACTTAATGCCGGATTAACCGCAGTTACAGGTGATATCCTCTCCATTACCGATGATGATGCAGCCCCCCATCCCGATTGGTTAGCCAAAATCAACACCCATTTTGCTGTAGATAGGCGAATTGCTGGCGTAGGTGGACGCGACTGGATTCACCAAAACGGCAAAATAGAAACCGCTTCCCGTCCCATTGTCGGTAAATTACAATGGTTTGGGCGTGTGATTGGCAATCATCATCTAGGAGTCGGCGCACCCCGTGAAGTAGACGTGCTCAAAGGTGTGAACATGAGTTTCCGCACCAAAGCGATTAAAAAACTGCGGTTTGATACTCGGATGCGGGGTACAGGGGCTCAAGTACATTTTGAAATGGCTTTCACCCTCACCCTCAAACGCGCCGGCTGGAAGCTGATTTATGACCCTAGCATCGGTGTAGATCATTATCCTGCCCAACGTTTTGATGAAGATCAACGCCAAAACTTCAACGAAACTGCCTATATTAACCTAGTCCACAATGAAACCCTAGTTTTACTGGAACACTTACCCGCTTTCCGTCGCTTCGTGTTTATCTTTTGGGCTGTGTTCATCGGCACTAGAGACAGTTTAGGCTTATTGCAATGGTTGAGACTCTACCCCAGCCAAAAACAAATAGTTAATCAAAAATTACTCGCTTCCTTACGAGGACGCTGGCAAGCTTGGCAAACATGGCAATCAAAAACTGTCCCGTATCAAGTTCAGAAGCAGGGAATGTAGAGGAGGCAAGGGGCACACCCTGCCCCCTACCTCTTCCACACCCCTCACCGCACATCTTTTTCAGGAGATAGAACGTGCTTTCCAACCAAATACTGTTTAATAGTTTTTTAGAAGAACGATTTTCGGCAAAACAGCGATCGCTTGAAGGATGGCTGATTATCTGCACCTTCCTCTTATTAACAGCTACCTGCTACTTCACAGGTGCTGCTACTATGTTGAAACTGATTTTTCCCGCTTCAACTTTATTCGTTGCCATCTTTTTATACCTGCGTCATCCTCTACTATATATTGGCTTTACTTGGTGGATTTGGTTTTTAACACCCCTATTTTCTCGACTTGTTGATTATCGTATCGGTTGGGACCCTACCCGGCAAATTCTCCTAGCTCCCTATCTCGCAGTATTTGTCACCATCGGCACATTTATTAAATACTTACCTCAATCCATCCGCCAAGGTGGTTTTCCCTTTGTTTTGAGTTCTATTGGCGTTATTTATGGATGTTTAATTGGTCTAATTTATAATGAGCCAATTACAGTTATTCGTGGATTTCTCGACTGGTTAAGTCCAATTATTTTCGCATTTCATTTATTTACAAACTGGCGAGATTATCCTAATTACCGCCAACACATTCAGCGTACATTTATTTTGTGTGTTTTAGTTACAGGCATTTATGGTATTTATCAATTTGTCGTAGCCCCAGAATGGGACAAACTATGGTTAATAGAATCCAAAATGTTTAGTAGTTCAGGAGATCCAGAACCTTTTGGTATGCGGGTTTGGAGTACCATGCACTCTGTTGGGCCATTTGGTACAGTCATGCAAGCAGGTTTATTATTATTATTAACTAGCACTGGACCATTAATTTTTCCAGCTTCAGCCGTCGGTTATTTATCGTTTTTATTATCTCAAGCTAGGTCTAATTGGGGTGGCTGGCTATTAGGTGTAATTCTGATTATGGGTTCAGTTAAAGCCAAAATTCAAATGCGCCTAATTATAATTATTTTAATTATGTCAATGTGCATTATTCCTTTAGTAACTATTGAGCCAATTTCTAAAGTTGTTAGTGAGAGAATAGAAACTTTTACTAAATTAGAAAAAGATACCAGTTTTCGAGACAGATCAGAAAGTTATGACCGTAACTTGAATTTGGCTCTTTCTAATGTTTTAGGAAATGGTTTAGGAAATACTTGGAAAATAAATGAAAAAACAGGACAAATCGAAGTAATTGTTATTGATAGCGGGATTTTAGATACATTTTTTACCTTGGGTTGGGTTGGTGCTATTCCCTATTTAGGTGGCTTAATTTTAATTCTTTTATCAGTCATAAATTATTCAGAAGTCCGTTTTGATAGTTTTGTTAGCGTCGCTCGTGCAATTGGTATTAGTAGTTGTGCACAGCTAGTTATTAGTAGTGGGATGTTAAGTGTAGCAGGTATGGTTTTATGGGGATTTTTCGCTATGGCTATGGCAGCCCATAAGTATTATCGGTATCATGGAGTTAAGTAAATCTAAGTAAAAAGTTTCTGGTAAAACATTCTAAAACACATCAGATACACCTCCATCTATGAAAACTGCCCAACAGTAGTAACTGTTTTGGGCTTTTTTGGTCAAATAATGGTAACTTGTTTTGGGAGGTGATAAAAAAAATTGAGTAATAATTCAAATTTGGTTACATCAATCCAGTAAAGAAGATATCAAATTTAAACTATTAATTAAACTATTAATTATAGTTAATAGATTCTTTACATCTACTGGAAGCATGAACAAAAAATCAAATGTGCTGATGAAAATAACTTAATCATAACAGTATACATTTTGATGATTACTTACGGCATTTCATTAGACCATAACTTTCTTGAGCAAAATTGCAAATGAGGTAATGATGAATTGGATTAACAAAGTAGCCATTATTGGTGGCAATCATGGTAATGAATTAACAGGAGTTTATTTAGTTAAAAAATTTCAACAACAACCAAGTTTAATTACTAGATCCACTTTTGAAACCTTAACTATTTTGGGAAATCCTCTAGCAATAGCTGAAGGGAGAAGATATATTGATAAAGACCTAAATCGCTGTTTCCATTTACAATCTTTTCAAAACACACCAGCCAAAGCTTATGAAGAATCAAGAGCCAAAGAAATTCAACAAATTCTTTTACCAGAAAATCAACCGGGTGTAGATGTAATTATTGATTTGCATAGCACAACAGCAAATATGGGTATTAGTATTATTTTAGGAAACTTGCATCCCTTTTTGTTGAAATTAGCATCTTATTTAAGTTTCATTAATCCTTTAGTCAGAGTTTATTATCATGAGCAGCCTAAATATAGTGGTTATATTCGTTCATTATGTGATTTAGGAATTGTCATTGAAGTTGGTGCAATTGCTCAAGGTATATTAGACGCAGAACTATTCCAGGAAAATGAAAAAATTATCTATACTATTTTAGACTATTTTGAAGCTTACAACCAAGGTAAAGAAATTCATAATATTCATACTTTAACTATTTATAAATCTATTGGCATAATTGATTATCCTAAAAATGAACATGGAGAAATCCGAGCCATGATTCATCCTCAGTTAAAATCAAGGGATTTTCAAGCATTACATCCAGGTGAGCCATTATTTTTAAGTTTTAGTGGTCAAGAAATTTATTATGAAGGAGAATGTACCGTTTATCCTGTCTTCATCAATGAAGCAGCGTACTATGAAAAAGGAATTGCTATGCATATTACCCAAAAAGAATTAGTTAAATTTGATTAATTTTGATTGTTAATCTCTGGGAATATTTATTTCATGCTCAAGTTAAGAATTTGAATTTTTTATTTAATGGATAAACTTGAGTTTCTGTGATTAATTCCCAGTATATACCTAGAGTTTCTTGATTAACTCGTGTGACTTGGAAGCGTTCTAAATTTTGTTGAGCGCGATATTTCCAGCTTTGGAGTTGTTGAGCATCACCTAATAATTGATTTAATACATTAGCTAAGGCTTGACTATTTTGAGGTGGAATTAAAAGACCTGCTTGATGATGATCTAATGTTTCGGGAATACCATCAACATTACTAGCAACAATTGCACAGCCGGCTTCTCTTGCTTCTGTTAAGACTAAACCGAAAGATTCGCAATGAGAAGCCAAAACAAAAATATCTGTAGCTAACATATAGCGTTGGGGTTCTGGTTGGAAACCCTCAAAATGAATGCGATCGCTAAATGGTGTACTTGCAGCTATCCTCTCAAATATTGCCCGATCTGGGCCTTCTCCTACTAAATACAAATTTGCTTGAGGAAAATTTGCGGCAATTGTACTAAAAGCTGTAATTAATTCTATAATTCCTTTGCGGCTATACATTCCCGCTACAGTTGTAATCGCTGGACGAGATAATTTTATCGGTTGATAATCTTGAATATTTTTATAGCGGGGACTACCCAAATTCCCGTTAGCAACTACCCGCAATTTATGTGTAGGAATACCACGTTTTCTCATAGAATCAGCTACAGCTTGACTAACTGCAATTACTCGGTCTGCTAATCCCATCAATATCGCACTACGTTGAAATTCATTATGAACTGTAGAAACTAAATTGTATTGATGATTTTTACGGCATAATTTCGCTAATACAACTCCTGTCATCATGTGCGCGTGAACAATTTTTGGTTGAAACTTCTGCACAATCTGCTGAAAATCCCAAATAGCTTTGATTATTTTTAATGGTGTGCGAGATTGATCTAATTGAAAATGCTGTACACCATGTTTACTCAGTAACTCTTGATATTCACCTCCACAGGATGCGATCGCCACTTCATGACCAGCTTGTGCTTGTAAACAAGCTAAATCTACCGCTACATTCACAATACCATTACCAATTTGTTGTACATGATTTGTCAAATGTAAAATTCTCATTTCCATCTTCTCCACAATTGTTATTAATGGCAAATAAATTAACAACTGTAGATTTCACCTTGATCATTAGTAATGGGTAAATTGGTCAATGAAAACTCTAGAGATGTTACAGCCAGTTTCAGGTAAATGAGGTACAAATTTTTGGAACAAACCCTTATACAAAGAGACTTTCAACCCTGTTCCCTGTTCCCTGTTCCCTGTTCCCTGCTGTATAAAAACTATCTCCATATAAGTTGTTAATTATTTTTACTCTCCGAGTTTAGGATGAAAATCTTTTAATTCTTACTTCTAAAAAAAATTTCATCTAAATTTAAGAATCTCTTAATAAAGCCAAGGTGCAAATTTTCTATTTGTGAAGAATAAGCAAAAATCGCCTGTTGTTTTTTAGCTTTTACAGATGCAAGGGAAAGACGATAAGCCGGACTAATATCTGACAACTTTAGGCTGAAGAAAATGGGCAATCTCCAAAGTAGCCAAATAGGATATTGGATTAATTCTGTGGTGATATGCGTTTGGGTAATTGCATCTTTTACTAATTGATAAGTCGCTTCATGATCTCGATGACAATCTTGATAGTGTGGAACGTAAATTTCTCCTGGTTGGTACAATTTTATTAATTCAGAAATTTGGTTAATAGTTTGTTGTTTAGCTTCTATACTCAACTCTTTTAGAGTACCATCTTCTTGGTCTAAAAAATGAATAGCAGAAGTATCAACACCCAAAATTTTTAACGCATTTAATGATTCTTGTTTACGAATCTCAATCACTTTATTCTTATCAGGTTCTGATCCGATTCCTCCTCTTCCATCTGTTATAAATACTACATTTACCTCAATACCTTGTTCTCGTTTTTGTGCTATCATCCCCCCACAACCAAAAGTCTCATCATCTTGATGAGGAGAAAAAACCATTACAGATTTTTGGCTAATAGTTAAGTCCTTGGTATGATGATCTAGAATCCATTTGGTTATTAAATAAGAATGAATATCTTGCAATAAATATAACCAAGCCGAGGGTATGGCTTTTTGCAGCTTCTTCAGATTTTTTCTAGTAATTAACATAGATTTCGTGGTAGTAAAGCTGGTGAATGTTATATATTAAAACTGTAAATATTGGAAGAAAGATCCAAATTTACACTTGCTATTTATTGCTTTATAAGCAATATTTATTTAAGCCTAAATAAAAGACTTATCTACAGAATCTCTTTTTATCCATTCCTTGATATTCCTTTTGAAAGTAATGGATTTATTGTAAATTTATCCAATTCAAAAAATAGTATTATTTATTGCTGATCGTTATTTTTTAGCAACTAAATAATACACTTTATTAATAAAAATTTTGTTCCCATTTTTCTCTTAAAAATACCTTACAATCAACAAAAATCGAGTTCCCAGCCTTTGACTGGGAATTTATTATCAGAGGTTATACCTCTTCTATCAACAAATTTTCATCATGGATAAACTTACTTTGGCATTTGATAAACAATTACTTTCCCCTTCCAATTTTCTTCAGCAAATATCAAATATTCACCATTAGAACGCCGAAAAGCACGGATACCATAAGGAATATCTATCCAGCCACTTTCTCCTCCAACTTCTGGGCCTGGTTTTAACTTACCAACTAACTTACCAGTAGCGGCATTATGAACATAAACTTCAGCCGTTTTGAAAGTAATTGCAAATACATAATCACCGGCTACACTCATGGCTGCTGTTGCTACTTCTTTATTACCAACAGTATCATAAGGAACTACAGTTCGCCAGCGAGGAGTACGATTTCCTTTACTCCAATTATCAAATCTAGCAATTTCTGAACCTGCAACTTTTGCATCATCAACTGCGGCTGGATGTTCTTTAGTAAAACCGGATAAATACATTGTATCGGTTTCAGGAAAATATTCAATTCGCCGCAAATCAGTAAACATAGTAGGTGTAGATTGTTTTTGCATTGAACTATAAGTATAGATAGGATTACCTTTTGCATCTATTCCCTGTAAAGGATAACGGCGAATCCCTACCCCATCTAAAGTTCGCAAAGCTTTCCAAATATCACCTTTATTATCTACCCACCAACCACCAATATAAGGATAATCTTTACTACGATCATATTCATTTTTCTCAAAAGCACCATTACCATTTTGATCGCGCCAGATCCATTCTCCCGATGTGGGTTGATAGGGAGGCCAATTTCCGCCAATAGATTGTTTATTACTTTCATGTGTCCCGACAAACATTCCTGAAGGAATGGCAATTTTACCGTCTGTATTGGGTTGAAAACGATAAATTTGCAAAAAACTATTGTACATATTGCTCAAAAATAAATATCTGTTTCCTTTGATGCGCCGGACAAAAGTTCCATCGGGAGAAGTGTGTAAACGTGGATCTTGGGGATATTTGAAGGGATTAAGAGTGTAAGCTTTATAAGTCCATTGTTGACCGGCTGGCTGACTATAATCCATTAAATATTGTTCATGTTTGGTAAATACATCTACACCATTAGTTTTCGGATCTGCATCAGCATTATCTGTAAAGATTAATCCTAATAATTGCCATTCTTGTTTTCCTGATGGGGAAAATTTTCTTAAATCTGTTCCTGAATGATTAAAACCATTATTATTAATATAAAGATTACCTTTGGCATCTGTACCTATACCTGTAATGCCATACAATTTTGAACTTTGAACTTCACCAGGTACACCGCTATAAATGCCATTTTGAGTGCCAAATGTGGCTACTTTTTGAGGTTGGTTGGTGATGTTGTAAATAAAAATTTGTTGCTTGGGTCCATTTTCGGCTACTAATAATCTACCTTGATGATCAATAGCGATCGCACTTGGTGCAACTATACCCGTAATTTCTTGGGATAATTTTTTACCATCAGGTTGATAACGGACGATTTTAGCAGGACTCTTGGCTTTTGGTTTTTGCATGATCCAGAGATTTTTCTGCTTGTCAATAGCGATCGCACCCGGATTATTCACCGCAAAACCGCCAACTTCCTGCATATTATCGGTGTTATAAACCCGAATTTTATTATCAGTTGCATGACTAACAAATAATTTTTTTCCTAATATTGCTAAACCAGTAATTTCGCTTTTAGTGCTGGTAATTAGCATAGATTTATCCCAACCACGTCCACCATTAAACGGCGCTGGTTTACCTTTTAAATCATAACGTCTCACACAGTACCAAGTTGTTCCTTTCGCTGGATAATCTTGATCAATCTTATTTACTCCACCCTGAATCATAGCCAAGTAAATATATTGATTATCTACTGCTACAGCTTTACCACCATTACGATACCAACCATGATTATCTTCTAAAATAGCAATCATTTTGCCATTTTGATATACTGCGGCTTCTGCCCCGGCTTCGTCCCAAGTGCTATTAGTATAAATCAGTCCATCAGGTGTAACATACATAGCCTCAATATTATTTTGAATACGCTTTTTTCCTGCACCAACTGTATTACCTAACCAAGAGGTTCTATAAGTAACTGTTGCTGCTTTAGGAGTATTGGAAATAGCTTGTTTTGTTGTCGTTTCTACACCAATAATGAGTAATGCAAAAATGATTACTACTAAAATTGTGAGTTTTTTGTTTTTGAGCCAATATCTGTTTTGAAACCGAGCAATAAACTTGTAGAATTTTGTCAATAGTCTTTTGGTCATCATCTCAAATTTTCCAAATATATTTTTAGCATTTGGTGAAAAGGCAAGTTATAATCCAGATTCTGCTTTTCCCAAACTATGTTGAAGAGGTAAAAATGCTCTTTATAAATCAAAAGTTCTAGCAATGATTTAAGGATTTATTCGCTAAAAAATATGATACTGTAGGGAACTCTTAACACTTCGGCTGCACTCAGTACAATGCAGGCTTGAAAGTTCCTTAGTATAAAGTTTCGTTCCTACAATTTGTACCTTATTTACCTTAAATATGCTATAAAACTTTATACCCTGAAAAAAAGAAATTTATGCGTTGAATTAACTTTCTTATTTTTGCGAAATACATTCATAAAGCTAACAAAAAATAAATCCGATAAATCACTGTTCATTAAATCTTTATAAATCCAACACACTTTTTTAAATTTATGCTTCACCAATCGAGAATTTTCTATGATATTCATCTCATAATACTTATATCTTTATTATAGGAAATAAATTATTACCCCTTGCCTTTCATTTGCATCTAGAATAAGTTAGAATTAAATCTTATTTTCACTAAAAATGGTATTAAATTTATCATAATTAGCAACTAAAAGTTAATTTTCATACAAAAAATATTCTATTTGACACTTAAATAAAAATAGTTTATGATTTAAGTCTTAACTATGTCAAGCTTTAGTTGTTATGTGTAAACGCAAGATTAAATATATAAAGTTCATTTAAAAATTAGCATAATTTTCTAATTTTATCCGGTTATTTTAATATAGCTGATTTTGATTGAGTAGGAATTTATGCGAAAAAAATGTATGCTATCTAGCTAATTTTTTGTAAATGATGCTTAGAATTAATAACTATATATATTTTTCCATCTTTAGCCAAATCAACTTACTGCTAATTAGAAAATATGATCGATTGTGGTGTAGAAATAAATAGATGCTTGCTTAACTTATCAGAGGAGATAAATCTGTGAACATCAACGAAAAAAACTATTGTTCAGCATCAGCATCTATTCTTACTTTAGGAACAGGGTGGTTTCCTAAAACCCCTGGAGGACTCGAAAGATATATTTATGAATTAACTCACAAATTAGTCGCTAATAATGATCAAGTTGAATTGTGTGGGGTAGGGTTGCCGGAAAATGAACCAAATACACCTATAAAATTGACGAATTTAGCTGATCCACATCAGAAGATTTGGAAAAGATTATGGTCAATTCGGACTAATTTTCAGAAAACAAGGGTTAATAAACCTGATGCAATTAATTTACATTTTGCTTTATACAGTTTTCCCATTTTAGATATTTTACCCAAGAATGTACCGATTACTTTTAATTTTCATGGGCCTTGGGCTTCAGAAAGTAAACAGGAGAAAGTCAATCAACGAATTAGCATTTTGTGTAAACAATGGTTGATAGAAAAAAATACTTATAACCGATGCGATCGCTTTGTTGTTCTCAGCCAAGCTTTTGGCAAAATTTTACATCAAAAATATCAGATTCCTTGGGAAAAAATTTATGTTATTCCCGGAGGTGTTGATATTAATCGGTTTAAAATTACTGTTTCACCCCAAGCTGCAAGACAACAATTAAACTGGCCAGAAAATCGCCCAATTTTATTTACGTCCCGGCGCTTAGTCCATCGGATGGGAATTGATAAATTATTACAAGCTTTAGCAATTATTAAACCCAGAGTTCCTGATATTTGGTTAGCTATTGCCGGTCGTGGTCATATTCAATCTATCTTACAACAACAAGCACAAGATTTAGGCTTAGAAAATAATGTTAAATTCTTAGGTTTTTTACCTGATGAAGATTTACCTTTAGCTTATCAAGCTG
The DNA here is from genome assembly GCA_035299225.1 of Nostocaceae cyanobacterium. GTDB lineage: Bacteria > Cyanobacteriota > Cyanobacteriia > Cyanobacteriales > Nostocaceae > DATGXB01. The sequence goes on from DATGXB010000138.1 coordinate 11,647, forward strand.
CTGATTTAATGATTATGCCTAGCCAATCTTTTGAAGGGTTTGGATTAGCAATTGTCGAATCTCTAGCTTGTGGAACTCCAGTTTTGTGTACACCAGTGGGGGGAATGCCGGAAATTTTACAAAGGTTTTCACCTGATTTAATTACTGATTCTATTACGGTAGAAAGTATTGCTGATAAACTAGAACAGGTTATTTTAGGTAAAATAGCTTTACCCACTAGGGAAGAATGCCATAATTACACAGTTACTAATTATGATTGGCAAAATATCGCTCAAAGAGTACGGGAAGTTATATTAAGTTAACCTCAAAAATTATCATTACCGCATTTAGATTATTCTCATCCATAGGTGGGCATTAATATTAATTTTACCAGGATTTATTAATTTTAAATAATAATGCCCACTCTACCAATAATTGAGGTTTAATTAAGGATGAAACATTTAAACTTGAAAATTAGGAATTAATATGAAAATCTTGTTTTTAGATCAAAGTGGTAAACCAGGTGGTGCAGAATTATGTTTAATAGATATTGCTAAACCTTACAAAGAAAGTTCTTTAGTTGGTTTATTTGCTGATGGTGATTTTAAAAGCTTACTCGAACAACATCAAATTCCTGTAGAAGTTTTCAAAACTCCCTCTATTAAAATTAAAAAGCAAAGTAATTTCCTCCAAGCTTTAGGTAGTTTAGGACAATTAACACCCCTAATTAACAAAGTTATTCAATTAGGAAAAGAATTTGATCTCATTTACGCTAATACTCAAAAAGCTTTAGTTGTGGGAGCAATAGCTAGTTTGTTTGTGCATCGTCCTTTGGTTTATCATTTACATGATATTCTTTCTCTAGAACATTTTAGTAAAACTAATCTTTCGGTAGCGGTAACTTTAGCTAATACTTGTGCTTCCCTAGTAATTGCTAATTCCCAAGCTAGTCAAGAGGCATTTTTACAAGCTGGAGGTAAGGCAGATATTGTTAAGGTTGTTTATAATGGTTTTACACCAGAAAATTATCAAACTGATTTTGAAGAAGTTAAAAGATTAAGACAAGAATTAGAAATTGATGATCAATTTGTAGTTGGGCATTTTAGCCGCTTGTCACCTTGGAAGGGACAACATATTTTAATTAATGCTTTAGCTAAATGTTCATCAGAAGTGACGGTTTTATTAGTTGGTGATGCTTTATTTGGTGAACAAGATTATGTTAGAGATTTACATAAAAAGGTTACAGCACTAAAGCTAGAAAATAGAGTAAAATTTTTAGGTTTTCGCTCAGATATTCCCCAATTAATGGCAGCTTGTGATTTAGTTGCTCATACTTCCACAGCCCCAGAACCTTTTGGTAGAGTAATTGTTGAGGGTATGCTGTGCGGTAAACCTGTGGTTGCAGCTAAAGCTGGTGGGGCAATGGAGTTAGTAGAAAATGAAGTTACTGGTTTTTTAGTTCCACCTAATAACCCCCAGGAGTTAGCTAAGGTAATTAATTATTGTTTGCAAGCACCGGAAAAAATTGCCCTGATAGCTAATCAAGCGCGAATTTCTGCTAGTCAGCGTTTTAATGTGAATAATATTAATGAGCAAATTTCTGAATTACTAAAGCTTAATTTAGTGTAGGTAAAAAATACAGGATTCCGATTTGATTTTAAAAAAATACAGGGGTGGGCATTTCCTAGAATTTTTTGCTTCTATTCAGGATTTTGTCCAAAATGCCCACCCTACACTTACGGAGAATTATATCTGAGTTAAATTAAAATAAGCGTTGTTTGGTTCTGCTGAGTTCCCAACCTTTTTTGTTGCGGTTGGTGCAGGTGAGTCCGGTGGTTTTGGATGTGCAGGTAAAGCCATTTTTACGCCATGTTTGACCATATCTTAAAACTGGGTATTCTGGTGAGATTATTGTGTCACCATGACAAATTCTGTCGGGTTTACCTGTTAAGTTCATACCAAAGGCATTACCCCAATCAAGTGGGCAGTTTTTGGGTTGTGGTGGTAGTTTGGCTGTGTTTTCTTTGATGTCGCAGCGCAATTGATTGTTGTAGTTGATGCAGTGAATGTTACCTGTAGGTGTTTGAAATCCTGCTGTTTCTGTATTTACTTCTGCTAGAGATGTATTTACATTTATTAATATTGTGGCACTGGTGAAGGTGGCGATCGCTATCCCAATATTCACGAACTTCATTTATTTTGCTCGATTTGGCTGAGTTCTAAGATTTAACACTATTTTGAGTTACAGCAGGGAACAGGGAACAGGGAACAGGGAACAGGGAACAGAGTTGAAAGTCTATTTATATAAGGGTTTGTTCCAAAAATTTATACCTCATTTACCTGAAATGGGCTGTAATTTTATTCATAAATTAGGGCAGGCAATTAGCCCACCCGATAAGAGTTTGATAGATTTTTGCACTCAGCACTTTATTATGCTGCTTCCCGAATTTGTACAGGTGTATTGACTTCTGGAAATGGTAGTGAAAGCTGTTCGGCTTGGGGAACTGCCGCTTGGTCTAATACGGTCACTTCTATATTGACGCTAACTAGATAACTGCCTGTATCCGCGCCCACTGCTTCAGCAATTAGTCTGGCAATATCTGGACGCTTGGCGGTCAAGGGTTCGCGCAATATGCAACGATCCCATTCGTGTTTGGCGGTTGGATTAAGATTGAGAATGTAATGCTTCTTCATGAAATTAACCTTTAAATCCATCTTCCAGAGGTTTTTTACCTTGTGGACGCTATGGAACTATTATAGTATATCTGTACTATAATGGCAAGGTTCTTTGATTTTTTCTCGATTTGGCAGGAAAAGGCAGGAGGCAGGAGGGGGCAGGAGGCAGGAGGCAGGAGGCAGGAGGAGGTAGGGGGGAAGATTAGTTACCTATGCCATCTTGTTGAAAGTTGAGTTTTTGAGGTTCGTTGATCCAGATGGCTTGCTGAGGTACAGGGATGGATATTCCTACTTCATCTAAGGCTATTTTTAAGCGTCGTCTGTATTCTCGTGCTACCTCCCATTGTTTGAGGGGTTGGGTTTTAATCCAGACGCGAATGAGTAAACCGCGATCGCTAAAATTATCAATGCCCAAAACGTTGGGTTTTTCCAAAATTTGCTTTTGCCATTTGGGCTCTTGATTCATTTTTAGGGCGACGTTTTCAATTAATTCTAAGGCTGAGGTAATGTCTGCTTGATAAGAAACGGGTATAGTTAAATCAGCCCGTGACCAGCGACTAGACAGGTTAGCAACAATTTTAATTTCACTGTTGGGAATGGTTATTAACCGCCCTTCTGCGTCTCTAAGTTGAGTCATCCGCAGGTTGAGATTTTCTACTAAACCGCCTACGTCACCGACGGCAATCACATCACCTAAAGCATATTGGTCTTCCAGAATGATTAAAAAGCCGTTGATGGCATCTTTGATTAAGTTCTGTGAAGCGAGGGAGACGGCCACACCGACTAAACCTGCACCAGCGAGGAGGGGGACAACATCTATACCCAAAGCAATTAAAGCTACTAAAATTCCCGTAGTTACACAGATGAGGGTGGCAATACTTTTAGTAACGCCGGAAAAGGTAGAAACTCTTAATTTTAGACGTTCTGAGGTTTCGGGTGTGAGTAAAGACCCGCTATTAACAATGGTGGAGGTAAAGCGGTCAATTAGGAAGTATGTAAAACGAATGACAACATAAGTACCTAAAACGACCACACCCACACGCAGGGGAATTTGGGCGATCGCCAATACGCCTACTTGCAATAATCTTGTATAGGGAAATAAGCCCAAAATGAAAAAACTACCGCTTCCCCATACTCCCGCTTGGGCTAGTTGAAATAGTCTTTTTTTGACTTCTTGTAAATGCAGTTGTTGTTGTTGATTGAGTAGGGTGGTAATTGGTTGGTCAGTAGAGCAAGTAGACGGAGTTGAATTTTCTTGTTTAATTTTTAACCGCTTTTGCTGGCGAGAGATGACCCAACTTGTCAACAACATTACCACGAAGCTACCTGCGGCAATTTGCCCTTGTTGAATTAAATATTGAGTTTGTCGTTCTTTTCGGGCTGTAGGGAGATTGGCTTGCAAAGCATCTTTGATTTGATTAGCATAAGCCTCTGGTTCTAACTGTCCAGCGTCCTGTTTGGTGATCGTCATTAAGTATTGATCATTAACAAAAATTACTGGCAAGTTATTTAAACTACGGATTTCAACAATGATTTCCTCATTACGGGTTTCTAAGTAATCGGCGATAATGTCTTGTAAATTTCGTTGAATGTTTTGTATTCGTTTTGGTAAATAATCTCTTTCTGCGGCGATCGCAAATAGCTGACGACCATCTAAATAAACCCAGCCAGAAACAATTGGCTGTTCTGTCTCTTTGGTTATACCACTAGGAGTAACTAGGGGAGGAACAAAAGGAATCTGAATTTGGGCAGTAGTTTTAGTAACAGTACCGCCAACAATGAAAATAGAACTAGCGATCGCCAAAATCTGAAAGCGCACTAATAGACCTCCTCAAGTGAAATTGACTTTGAGTTATTCTTTAGTCATCGTTTACACAAAATTTGTCTGAATGTACCTATCTAAAGTTAAGTTTTGGGATTTTTTGGACTTTTACCTCTGTAGATAGATGAAATGTTTTCATCATCTGTTAGAAGTGATGACTTGCTTTTTCTATTCCTAACAGAAAGTCGGTAAAATGTAAAAAGTTAGATATAACATGGACAAGACTTATCGTAAAGGTCAAGCCCGTTACAGGAATATTTTTCCGAAAAAATGGCAAGTCTGAGCAAAATCTAGTAAAGTAACAAAGGGTCTAAGTACCTAACTTTATTTTTGTTGAGGAAAATTGAATGACCGCAACTTCTCCCCGATTAAAGCACGAGGTTAAAGACCTCGCCCTCGCTCCCTTGGGAAGACAGCGTATTGATTGGGCTGGTCGAGAAATGCCAGTTTTAAAACAGATACGCGATCGCTTTGAGCAAGAAAAGCCATTTGCTGGATTGCGTTTAGTGGCTTGTGCCCACGTGACCACAGAAACCGCCCATTTAGCGATCGCCTTAAAAGCAGGCGGTGCAGATGCCGTATTAATTGCCAGTAACCCCTTATCTACTCAGGACGACGTAGCAGCCTGTTTAGTCACAGATTACGAAATTCCTGTATTTGCGATCAAAGGTGAAGACGCAGCCACCTATAACCGTCACGTCCAAATCGCTTTAGACCACCGTCCTAACATTATCATTGATGACGGTAGCGACGTAGTAGCCGACTTGGTGAAAAACCGTCAACACCAAATTGCTGATTTAATCGGTACAACCGAAGAAACCACCACCGGGATAGTACGTTTACGCGCCATGCTTAATGATGGTGTGTTAACCTTCCCAGCGATGAACGTCAACGACGCAGACACCAAACACTTCTTTGATAACCGCTACGGAACCGGTCAATCAACCCTAGATGGGATTATTCGCGCCACAAACATCCTATTAGCTGGTAAAACAATCGTCGTAGCTGGTTACGGCTGGTGTGGTAAAGGTACAGCTTTACGCGCTCGTGGTTTAGGTGGTAACATCATCGTCACAGAAATTGACCCCATCAAAGCGATCGAAGCCGTAATGGATGGTTTCCGCGTATTACCCATGTCCGAAGCCGCACCTTTAGGCGACTTGTTCATTACCGTCACAGGTAACAAGCACGTAGTCCGGGGAGAGCATTTTGATTTAATGAAAGATGGGGCGATCGTTTGTAACTCCGGTCACTTCGACATCGAACTAGACCTTAAATACTTAGCCAGCCAAGCCAAAGAAATCAAAACCGTCCGACCCTTCACAGAACAATATTTACTCAAGAGTGGCAAATCCGTCATCGTCTTAGGAGAAGGTCGCCTAGTCAACCTAGCCGCAGCCGAAGGCCACCCAAGCGCCGTAATGGACATGAGCTTTGCCAACCAAGCCCTAGCTTGTGAATACCTAGTCAAAAACAAAGGCAAATTAGCCCCTGGTTTATATTCCATACCCACAGAAGTAGACCAAGAAATTGCCCGTTTAAAACTGCAAGCCTTGGGTATTTACATTGACAGTTTAACCCCTGACCAAATCGAATACATCAACTCCTGGACATCAGGAACCTAATCATTAATTAATTAATTAACTTTCCAGGGATAGGCTTCTAGCTTATCCCTTTTTTTATTGGTGAAATATCAACCACTCATCTTTCACTCACCTATATTTAATTATTGAGTTAAGCAACAATCTTCAACAAATTTAGAACTATTTGCCATTCCTTCATACAATACTACTTTCCAGTAATTGTTGGAAAATCTACCCCTTAAACGTTGAGCTTCTTCTAATAAAAATTGTGTTACCCGTTCAATAGATTTTACTTTTATGTGTGTTTTAATACTAGATTGTGTTTCTGATAATACTTCAGGTGAACGTTTCCGATATCTTTCTAGTAATTTTAATTTGGTATAATGTGATTGAATTAAACAAAATTGACTATCAGAAATACCTGTAGGTTTAATTAAAGAATATTCCGCAATTGGTACATCACCCTTATAAGAAATAGAAACATTTAAATAACGGACAGATATTAAATTATCATAATATAAATTTATTATTTGTCTTTTGCCATCTATGAGAAATATGTTAGATTTATGTTTATTACAGGTATCACAACAAGGTAACAAATTTAAAGAAAAAACTGCAAATTCTGGAAAAATACTTCTGGGCAAATAGTGGTCAAATGTATCAGCAGAACCAATACCACAATACTGACATTGGTTACGTATAGGCAAATCTTGTGATTCTCTAATATCAGCTAAAAGTCTACTTAGCGGATTCGTTTTACCTAAATAACAATCTTCTAAATCTTCCTTATCTAATCCAGTAAAACCTATTGGACACATTATTGAAAGGTCAGATATAGAGTCAGAATACATTTTATAATAATTGTAAATTTCTGAAGCCATTTTTTGTAAGCGTTCTCCTCTTTCTGATCTTTTAGCTAACGCTATATCATTCAATACATTATAGGGGTCTAATGAAGATGGAACTAATTTTCTCATACAGTATCTTCCTCTATTTGGTTTTCATAAATTGAGAGTAAAAAAGATTTAGCATTAAGGCTTAATTGTCTATCAAATAAGTCAAGAATTTCTTCATAACTGTAAGTCATTGAAAGTTTTTTAAGATGGTTACGGTAATTATTACGCTCTTCTGATGTCTCAAAAACCTCATCTGTTATAATGGTCAAATTTTCGCCAAAACACTCAATTCCTAGCTGGCTAACAATTGGATAATTACCTTGTTTTCTAAAAACTCTAACATATTTAGCTGGAATTTCTTGTAAAAGAATAGGTGAATGAGTTGCAATAATAGCATAAGAATTAAATGCTTCTAGAAGAATATGAAATGCTCTAGCGACAGAAGCCACTGCATCAGGATGTAAATGAATTTCTGGTTCATCAAATAGTATAATTGATTCTTCTGAGATATTTGCAATTACTTCAGTCATAACTAAAGCAAGAATACGTTGTCCTGAACTTAAACGTTCATAGAAAAGTAGATTAGAATCTGCAATACTATTTTCTGTTTCTGAAATATCAATTGTTGTATCTAAAAGGGCTTCAATAATTTTAGTCCATTGTTGTAATCGGCTATTTTGTTGTATTTGAAGAATTGCATTTAAAAGTTTACTACGAATTTCTTGAGCATTAAGAAGCCTATCATTTTCTCTAATACCACAATATTTATAGCTAAAAGTTTCATTTCCTTCGGGTGGACGGTCAAACTCATCAAAAACACTATAGGATATTGCAATTACTTTGCTAAAGCTTGGACGTGCTGGAATAAATGTTCCTGAGTTTCGTTTTAGACCGCTCATGGAATTAGCAAAATTAGCAAGTAATTGCGTCTTTCCAGTTCCATTCTTACCAATAATTGCAGTAATTCTGTATAGTCCTGTTTCACTTGGAGAAAAATCAAAATCAATATTATGCTCTGCTTCTGCACCTGGTACTGTACATGAGAAATTAAATATAATTTTTTTTTGTTCAATTAAACTTTCTTCATTTCTAAATATCATTCCAGCTTCATTAAAAGCTTTTTCTGCTTCACTAAATCTTAACAATGAGGTACGAAAACCACTTATTTGTTCAAGTTCATTTACATTATACTTACAGTAAATAATATCATTAACAGCAGTCAATATTTGATGGTATACTGATTCACCCAGATTTTTGAGATTTATATAGTATTGTATATTTTGACCAAGAGATATAAAATTTTTATCTAACGATTCAAATATTTTAGGCGTATTAGTTTCAAATTTACCTATCTGCAAAATTTTTAGAGTTCCTATGGCTTGATAATCCTCATTATCATCACAATAGCACATACTAAAAAGAGTTTTATAACCATAATCATCCCAATTATCATATAATAATTCTACATATGGACATTCAAATTCTGGTATTAAACTTATTGAATGACCTCTAGACCTTGGCTGCAAATTATAAAATTTCATTGCCGCAAACATCCAAAAATAAAGGTTTTGATATTTACATACATCTAAACATTCAATTTACTAAAAGTCAAGAATTTTCATAACTTTACATAAGATAAAAAAATATTTAATTTATACGACTTTTATTTAAATTAGTTATGTAGGTTGGGTTGAGGAACGAAACCCAACATTTTTATAATTTTATTGCGTTGGGTTTGGCTATTGCTTAACCCGACATAAAATAGTATACAATACTAGAACTAAAAATACTCGGAATTTACATAAATTAAAATTGCTGGTGTTTGAACATATTAAACAGGTGGTTATTTTATGACAATAATGAATTACTCAGAATTAGTACAAACTGTTTTAGCAAAATATACAGAAACCATTTATCAGACGGAACAGAAAAACAATTAATATTTGATAATCAAAGAAATCATTATTTAGTAATTCATATAATAATTGATAAAAATCCTGTTATCATCCTGTAAATCCTTAAATCCTGGACATCCTGATTCAGACAAAGATTTACAGATTTTGCAGTAGAATAAACCAAATTAATATTTATCTAATTGCAACTAATAACCTATAATTGACAACAAATAATTGACAAAGATCCAGTAATCATCCTGTAAATCCTTAAATCCTGGACATCCTGATTCAGACATTGGAAGAAGTAGCTATTCATATAAGTTGTGTTGAGAAAACCCAACATATTCAGTAATTTCTTATATTGAGTTTACTTAACTACAAATAAAACATCTGCATAACTTTGATATGTATTTCCTTGAAAAAACCACTCTAATAAAAGCTCATTCTTATCAAAAGAACGAGTATTAAGATATTGTTCAATTTGATTCTTTAATAATCTATAATCTCTTTTTAACTTCCAACTATTTTCTAAACAATTACTATCTACAAGTACTAAAAATAAACGATTACTTGCATCAAATCTTTGAGAACCTTGATTTTCATACAACCAGCGCAAAAGTTCACGCGGTTGTTGTAATGTTTCATTTATAATGTCTCTTCTAATTTTCACAAAATTATTATAAAAATCTTTTACATCCTCTTGGGAACTTTCACTAAAAGCCGTAATTAAATCAATTAATAGGTTCTACCGTTCCCCTTATGGCATTTCCAGCAACAAAAGTTCTAAAAACCTTGCACTGTCTAGATTGCAGGTTTTAATACCTTAATAAAAACAATTTCAATAATTTTTTGGCTCAAACCCAAGCATAGTAAGGGTTATAC
>DATGXB010000139.1:0-8736 GCA_035299225.1 Nostocaceae cyanobacterium
CAACCTACGGGCTTATGACTTCGTATCTCAAGAGTTACGGGCAGCAGAAGACCCAGAATTTGAAACCTTCTATACCAAAAACATTTTGTTGAACGAGGGTATCCGCGCTTGGATGGCACCTCAAGACCAACCCCACGAACAATTCGTATTCCCCGAGGAGGTATTACCACGTGGTAACGCTCTCTAATAGATCCATGATGATCGGCGGTCGTGACCAAGAATCTACAGGTTTTGCCTGGTGGTCTGGTAACGCTCGTTTGATCAACCTTTCCGGTAAATTACTTGGTGCTCACGTAGCCCACGCTGGTTTGATTGTATTCTGGGCAGGAGCAATGACCTTATTTGAGGTTGCTCACTTCATCCCAGAAAAGCCCATGTACGAACAGGGCTTAATTCTTCTTCCTCACTTAGCTACATTAGGTTGGGGCGTTGGTCCCGGTGGTGAAGTAATTGACACCTTCCCATATTTTGTAGTTGGAGTATTACACCTCATTTCCTCCGCCGTATTAGGTTTTGGTGGTATTTACCACGCAGTACGCGGACCCGAAACCCTAGAAGAATATTCTTCTTTCTTCGGTTACGACTGGAAAGACAAAAACAAGATGACCAACATCATCGGTTTCCACCTGATCATCTTAGGATGTGGTGCCCTGCTGTTGGTACTCAAAGCCATGTTCTTCGGTGGTATCTATGATACCTGGGCACCTGGTGGCGGTGACGTGCGTGTGATCACTAATCCTACCCTTAACCCGGCCGTGATCTTTGGTTACTTAATCAAAGCTCCTTTCGGTGGTGAAGGTTGGATTGTTAGCGTTGATAACCTAGAAGACGTGATCGGCGGTCACATCTGGATTGCTTTCATCTGTATTTCTGGTGGTATTTGGCACATCTTCACCAAGCCTTTTGCTTGGGCGCGTCGTGCTTTCATCTGGTCTGGAGAAGCTTATCTGTCCTACAGCTTGGGTGCTCTTTCCCTGATGGGCTTTATCGCTTCCGTCATGGTTTGGTATAACAACACCGTATACCCCAGCGAATTCTTTGGCCCCACCGGTCCCGAAGCTTCTCAAGCTCAAGCTTTAACCTTCTTAGTTCGTGACCAACGCTTAGGTGCTAACGTTGGTTCTGCTCAAGGCCCCACCGGTCTAGGTAAATACTTGATGCGCTCCCCCACAGGTGAAATCATCTTTGGTGGTGAAACCATGCGCTTCTGGGATTTCCGTGGCCCTTGGTTAGAGCCTCTACGTGGACCCAACGGTTTAGACTTAGACAAAGTTAAAAATGATATTCAGCCTTGGCAAGCTCGTCGTGCTGCTGAATACATGACTCATGCTCCTCTGGGTTCTTTGAACTCTGTAGGTGGTGTGGCAACTGAAATTAACTCTTTCAACTATGTGTCTCCTCGTGCATGGTTGGCGACTTCTCACTTTGTATTAGGTTTCTTCTTCCTCATTGGTCACTTATGGCACGCAGGACGCGCTCGCGCTGCTGCTGGTGGTTTTGAAAAAGGTATTAACCGTGAGAACGAACCAGCATACTATATGCCAGATTTGGACTAATTTAAGTTTCTTTCATCACTGACAATCAATTTCTCTCCTCCTGCCGCAAGGTAGGAGTTTTTTTATGGTTGGTTTGGCTGAGGATATGACAAAATCGGATTTATAAAAGACAGTTTTTCACTCACAAGACTTTTGTTAATTTTTGAAAAGGAATTTTATGGAAAATTACAATGTAGATGGTTTACGTTGGACAGAAGAAGCTAAAGCCAAGTTAAAAAATATTCCCTTCTTTGTCCGTTCTCAAGCTAAAGCCAGAATTGAGCATTTAGCTAGGGAAGCAAATCAAGAAATTGTCACAGGAGAATTAGTTGACCAAGCTAGATTAGAATTTGGACAATGAACAATTAAAAATTAGCAAATTAAAAATTAAGTCGGTGTAGAGACGTTCCAGTATTTGTAGGGTGGGCATTTTGGATAAAATCCTGAATAGAAGCAAAAAATTATAGGAAATGCCCACCCCTGTATTTTTTAAAAATCTAATCGGAATCCTATAATAGGCTACATAAATTCAAGATTATGTTTAGGTGTGAGGGTTATCTTTTTAATTCAAAATCTTGAGGAATTATAGAAATGACACTTACTAAAAATCGTGCTGACCGAGTAATACTTGATAATATTAGTTGGCAACAATTTGAAAATTTTTTGCAAGATTTGGGAGAAAATCGTGCGGCTAGAGTCGCTTATTATGATGGCAGGTTAGAAATTATTACACCTTTACCAGAACATGAATATTACAAAAAAGTTGTTAGCATTGCAGTTGAAGATATTGCGGAAGAATTAGCGTTAAAATCCGAGACTTTTGGTTCAACTATTTGGAGAAAAGAAAGTAAAAAAGCTGGTGTAGAAGCAGATGATTGTTTTTATTTTCAGAATGAAGAAGTAGTCAGGGGTAGAATAGATTTAGATTTACGCCAAGATCCGCCACCTGACTTAGTTTTAGAAATTGATATTACCAGTAAATCCCTTGATCGCTTGCCAATTTATGCACGTTTGGGAGTTCCTGAAATTTGGTGTTTTGATGCTGGTGAAATTAAAATTTATCTTTTACAAAATGGAGAATATATCGAATCAGAATTTAGCTTGGTTTTTCCTACTTTACCAATTCGGCAATTACCTCAATTGATAGAAAAATATCGCTTTGATGGTAAGTTAGAACTTCGTAAAGCTATACGTGAGTGGGTGAGGGAAAACTATAAAAGATAGTAAATAGTAGGGTGGGCATTGCTTTAAATATTTAATTTGTAACCTAATTTTATTGGGAAATGCCCACCATCAAAATTAGGTGAAACTATAATTTACCAAGTTAATTAGTAAAACAGAAAATCTGTGTTAGACTAAGTTATAGCAGTTTATAATCTAGCCGTAAAAAATGTTCATAAATTTAGAGTCAGTCAAAGAGCAAATTAAACAGCAGTTTGAGGAACTAGAATTCACAGATGGTCGTCATCCAAAAGACCAAATAGAAGCAGTTGAAGAGATAGAGGTAGAAGTTGTTGCAGTTCAAATTAAAGATATTTCATTGAAAATAAGTGATATAATGGCTATGAAGAAAGAATATACTGTTTCACTATTGATAGACTCTGAGGTAGTATTTCAGCCTTGTGTTTATTTTTCAGATATAGACTCTTTATATTATGATGACGAATCTGATGAATATAAAAATGCCCATAACACATTAGGCAAAGTATTAAAACCAGAAAAACAAACTGTTGTAATTCCTGTAGAGATTATTCTAAATGTATACTTAAATGATGAGGAAGAAGAGGAAACAGAAATTGATTCTGTTACATTACAAACAAAAAAAGCTATAGGTGTTAATTTTTGATAAACTTAACAGATGTTAGCAAGTAGTGTATATGAAGCTGTCTATTACTTGCTATTAGCTAAACACACAAATTTATATTTCAATATACTATTGAGTATCTACTACTATCAGTTAAACCAATGTCAAATTTTAATCTTGAGACTATTACACTTGAGCGCAATGGCAAAACTTACACAGCTCAATACAAAGTTGAAAGTGGATTGATAACCGTATACAGTCCTTTTGGAAACAAAACTACCCAGGTAGGGAGTTTACCTAAAGATGAACTGGCCAGGATGTTGTTATCTGAATTAATCAATCAAAATTCAAACTAAATTTTAACCTCTCTCTAAACCTAATAATTATTACGGGGAGAAGTATTAATTTACGTTAATTTTCCCCTACATTCATCGCTGCTAACATGGCTTTTTGGCTGACATCTTTATAGACCGTTTGCAATAATTTCATCACTAAATCACCAGCCGGTGAAGTGCTTTGATTTTCTTCTTCTTTGGCTAAAGGAATTGTTCCTAGTGTGTCTAATACTGTTTCGTTTACTGATGGGGTAATGACTACTAGAGAAGATTCTAAGGGTTGATCATATTGCCAGAAGTTATCTATTTTGATTGCATTTTGATGATGTGCATCTGGTTGTTGAGTGGGTGATTTTTCGGTTTCTGTAGATGTTTGATTATTCGCTTCTAAAGTTTTAGTGCTGCGTAATTTTCGTAAATCGCTAATAATTTGTTCTTTGGTGCGTCCTCGGAGTTGAAATAAAACAAAAGGATCTTCACTGAAGCGATCGCCTAATTGGTAGTATACTGCACCTATATGTTTACATGGGTTCGCTTTGTCAGGACAAGAGCATTTACCACGCACATCACTTAATGTAAATGGAAATAAGGATAAACCATTGGCTGTAAACACATCCTCAATATTTTGAGGCATTTCTCCCGCTAATAATTTCGCGGCAAAAATGGATTTTTGCGACATGGTTTCAATCACATAACTCCATTCTTCCTCACTAAAGGAGTTCATAAATAATGAAACTTGATAAGGTTCTACTTCACTACCTTGAACTTTAGCCAGAACCTTTGCACCTTGAAACTCAATACTTAAAACATTTCCTTGTCTTGAGTAAGTTCTAGCCCGTTCTAATCGCTTTTTAAACCTGTAGGAATCTAATAAATCTAACCATCTTTGCGACCACCATTCCCGACTTGCTTGTAAAGTAGAATTTTCCATAATTCCTTCCTAATTATTACTAACAAAAAATTTTTAGTTAAAAATCACAATAGGATGCCAATTTGATTTTTGAAAAATACATAAGGTGGGCATTTCCTACAATTTTCTGCTTCTATTCATGATTTTACCCAAAAATGCCCACCCTACACATACTAACAAAAACTTCCTAAATCTATTCTTCATCTTCATCAATGACTGCATCACGGTCAAGTAATAGTAAATTCCGTAATTGGTCTGTGTTTAATTCTGTTAACCAATCTTCTCCCGCACCTATCACCTGTTCAGCTAATTGTTTTTTACTTTCAATCATGTCGTGAATTTTTTCTTCTAATGTGCCAGTACAGACAAATTTATGCACCTGGACATTGCGAGTTTGACCAATTCTAAATACTCGGTCTGTGGCTTGATTCTCAACGGCTGGATTCCACCATCTATCAAAGTGAAAAACATGATTTGCCCTGGTTAAATTTAATCCTACACCCCCAGCTTTTAATGATAAAATCATGATGGGGGGACTTTGGGGATCGTGTTGGAAGCGGTCAATCATTTCTTCCCGTTGTTTTTTGGTGCTGCTGCCATATAAAAAGAAAATTTCTCTACCAAATTGCTTTTCTAGATGGGGTTTGAGGAGTTTTCCCCATTCGGCAAACTGGGTGAAAATTAATGCGCGATCGCTTGCAGCAATCACTTCTTCTAACATCTCCTCTAACCGTTGCAATTTCGCTGAATTATGTTTAGCTAAAGTTGTTTCTTTTAAATATTGTGCTGGATGATTACAAATTTGCTTTAATTTAACTAATAAAGCTAAAATCATTCCTTTTCTTTGTAAACCTTCTGCTTGATCAATTTCAGCCAAGGAACTCTCAACTACTTGTTGATAAAGTTTGGCTTGTTCTGAACTTAAGCCACAGAAAACTGTCATTTCCTGCTTTTCTGGTAAATCTTGAATAATACTTTTATCAGTTTTTAATCGTCTGAGAATAAAAGGCTGAACTAATGAACGTAATTGATTTAAAGAAGCCGCATCACCGTATTTTTGAATTGGCATGGCAAACCGACGCTGGAAAAATTGCTTATTTCCTAAATATCCGGGGTTGAGAAAATCTAAAATAGACCATAATTCCTGGAGGCGATTTTCTACAGGTGTACCTGTTAAAGCAATGCGGAAGGTAGTATCTAATTGTCTGACTGCTTGGGATTGTTTCGCGTCGGGATTTTTGACATTTTGCGCTTCATCTAAAACCACTATTTGCCAAGAAATGGTTTGTAATGATTTAATATCCCGATGTACAAGTGAATAACTGGTAATGACTAAATCATATTTTTTCACAGTTTCGGTAAAAGTTTTACCCTTGGGTCTTTTATCACCATGAAATTGTAAAACTTTTAAACTGGGAGCAAATTTTTTAACTTCCCTTTCCCAGTTACCTAAAACTGAAGTTGGACAAACTAACAAACAGGGTTTTTCTAATGCGTTTTGTTCTTTTAAATGCAGTAAAAAGGCGATAAATTGAATGGTTTTTCCTAAACCCATATCGTCGGCTAGACAAGCACCTAAACCCCATTTTTCTAGAAAAGCTAACCAGCCTGCCCCCCGTTGTTGATATGGTCGTAATTGGCCTTGAAAATTAGCGGGTGTGGGTAAGGGTTCAATATTTTGATTATTGGTTAATGCACCAATTAATTCTTGTAAAGTCCCGGAAGCATCAAAACTGACAACGGGCAATTTTTCAATTACTTGGGTGTCTCCTGTACTTAGTCTTAAAGCATCCTCTAAAGATAATGACATTTGTTCTTTCCGGGATGCAAAAAAGCTTTGAGCAGTTTTAATATCTTGGTTTCTTAATTCTACCCATTCGCCGTTAATTTCTACTAAAGGACTGTTTAAAGCCACTAATTTATCAAATTCTTTTTTAGTAATTGTTTGTCCACCTATGGCCAGTTGCCATTGAAAATTTAATAAACTTTGTAAGCTTAATCTTCCTTGTTTTTGTGGTGAAGCTTCCGCCGTAATTTTTAATCCTAAACGGTTTGCCCAACCATCACGATTTGATAAAGTTGGAGGGAGAATTACACCTAAACCGCTATCTTCAAACCGCCAAGTTACAGATTTAATAAATTCATAAGCTTGAATGGGGGTAAGCTGGCATGATTGCGGAAATTCTGTTTCTAAACTTGGTGCAATTATTGGGTATAATCGAGATGCTAAACCCAAGCCTCTTAAAAATGTTTCTTGGGGTTGTTCAATGGTACGATTTTGATAAACTAATTTTTCTAGGGGATGCTGCCAAATTGTGGCCGCATCAATTAAGAATTGGGGATCATCTGCGGCTTGGAGAAAATAAGTTAAAATCCAATCTGTTTGATCTGACTCTGGGGGATGTAGTTGGAAACAGGTACGGAATGAGGGCTTTGTAGTTAATTGATATTGTAAAGGTAGAGTCCAAGCTTTGAGAGTTGTTTCTAATCTTTCTACACTTACAGCATCAGCATTAATGGTATTTGTTGCCCCTGTTAGAGATTGTAACCATTGCTGAACTGCTAAGGGTAAAGACATAATTGCCCTAGATTCTATGGGAGATTGTAAACTTAACATTTCCCGCATTTGGGCATCAATCACACTATTGAGAAAATCTAAAATTAAATCTTGGGGTGCTGGTGGTATATCAATTGCTAAGTGATTATTTTCTTGATAGGTACGACAAGCTAAAGGCATTTTCGCCGCAAAAGTTTCTAAACGTGTACTATCAATGGCACTATCTAGAAGCACTTGCCATTTAGCAAAAGTGTTACTATCTAATTTAGTAATAGTTGGTAAGAACTTATCACGGGCGATTAAATCTAGACTCCAACGGGCAATTTGTACCCAAAATTTTAAATCTCCACCTAAAAAGTTATTTTGATTATCAGTAGAACTTAAAGGTAAAGAAGTAAGAAATTTAATTGCTGCTGGAGGGTTTAAACAAAATCCTTCAATTTTCCAAGGTTGCAGGTATTGTTGATAATCTTGTTCAATATCTAAACTAACGGAATGGCAGGGAAAAATATTAGTAATTGTTTGTTTTTTATCTAAAATAAAGTTACTTGGTAAAGTAATTGTTTCTAAGTGGGTGGGTAAATTTTCCGTTGTTTTAATGCTGCTTTTACGTACTTTACTACTAGCAGCAGTAACCGCAGGTTGTGGGGTAAATTTAGTAAGAGATAAATTCTGAGATATTAACCAGTCATTTAATTCTTGGGATGTCATAGTGAGGGGATGACTGGGAATTATTTCTGAGGTAATTTGATTTACATCTATTTCTAGAGATCGCCAAGTTTCACCCCAAATAAAGAAATAACTATTTTGACCTTTGACTAACCAACTACCGTGTAAAATTGCCATGTCTAATTTGTGATTTTTGAACTAAGTTGTAGAGATTAAGTAGTTTTTTAGGTAAACTATTGTATAATTTTAATTATATTACTTAAACAAAAATTTGTTTTTTCATCAATTCTAGCAGTTAATATATGCAGTTGCCTCTTCATAAAGTTTTAAAAAATGGCACAAAAGTAGAACTCAACTATATCCACCCACAAGAGGAGGAGGTAGTGAGAGCATTACTAAATCAAATTATTATAGCAGGTAAATCTTATCCCCAAATACATCCACTTTCTAAAACAGAATTTGCTAGTTATTGGTTAGCTAAAGATGCTTTTGTCGTGCGGATGGCTGACCAATCTAGTGCTTCTCAGACTCAAGAAGTTTTAGGAGCGTTTTTTCTTAAACCTAACTTTCCGGGGAGATGTTGCCATATTGCTAATGCTGGTTTTATTGTACAACCAGAATGGCAAGGTCAGGGAATAGGGAGGTTGATGGGTGAATCAATGTTGTTAATAGCTGCTGAATTAGGTTATCAAGCGGTGATGTTTAATTTGGTGTTTGATACTAACATAGCTTCTATAAATCTGTGGCGATCGCTCGGCTTTACCACCATTGGCCGCATTCCCGCAGCAGTCAAGCTAGAAGACGGAGAAATGATAGATGCTTTAATGATGTATAAGGGAATAGGGAATAGGTAATAGGGAATAGGCAACAGGCAACAGGCAACGGAGAATTAATTCTTTTATTTTTCCCCTCTGCCCCCCTGCCCC
>DATGXB010000140.1:0-17719 GCA_035299225.1 Nostocaceae cyanobacterium
TGCCTAGATAGTCTGCCTGTCTGCCTGTCTGCCTGTCTGCCTGTCTGCCTGTCTGCCTGGATAAAACTTGTTGGACGAAAACCTCTTTTTAGTAATGCAGTTTTTTAGTAGTGCAGTTGACACTTCGCAAAATATTTGCGACTATGAAAGACGTCCGAGATGCGGGTATAGCTCAGTGGTAGAGCGTCACCTTGCCAAGGTGAATGTCGCGCGTTCGAATCGCGTTACCCGCTTTTGAAAAACGATAGAATATTTCAGTGATCTGAATTTTGGGAAAACTGGTTTCTATGATTGAAGCACTTTAGGAGTGTGGAAATCAAAGAAAAAGTCAGTTTAGCTATTTTGGGCTTCTCAGGGAAAACGCTATTTTACCCGTAATCAGGCTAGTTTCTAAAGCAGAAATAGTTTAGCTATAAATAGCTGCGTTTTAGTGGTAATTAGGGGAATGATGGAAAAATCGTATTGATGCGATCGCTACTTGTAACTAACTTGCAGCCACAAATATACTGTAGATGAAGGCTAACAGGAAAGGAAAGCCAAAGGAAGACCAGGCAAATAAGGAAGTAATTATATTCCTCCTGCCTTCTGCCTCCTGCCTCCTGCCTCCTGCCTTAAATGATAAAAAACATCAGCCCAAGTTAGTAAATTGCTTGTGCAACCTCAAAAACCAGAAAAAATCAACTTAAATACAGAGTATATCTGTCCTTGCCGACGAAAGGGACAGTTAATTCCGATTACGCTGACAGATGCATTTGGATGCGATCGCTGTCAGCAAATTTTTGTGGTAGAAGATAATGGTTATGTCCTAGAACAACTTTCCACTACCTACCCATATAAACGGGCTTGGCGGTGGATGGGGAATAGTTGGCAGATCATTCAACCCCGGTTAGGGGAAAATTATCTGCTGATAGCATTGGGCATTATTATTGTGCTAGTGATTATATGGCTACCATTAGCACTGCGTTTGGCAAACGGTTCTAGCATAATCGCTTGGGCAATAATCGCAGTGTTGTTAGCAATCTTACCAGCACTTATGGTCTGGCTTACTTACAGACGTTAACTCAATGACTGTTGAAGCTTTTGATGATTGTCCCGAACCGTTGAAAAGTGCTAAACGCGCTTATCAAGCCGCCTTGAAATTAGGAATTACTAAAGGGACAGATAGAAGTCGCGCCGTGTTAGCAATGGCACAGGCGCTAGAAAACTCATTTGATGACATTCTAGAGGCCAATACTCTAGATTTAGAAGCGAGTCGGGAAATGGCCGTTCCAGAATTAGTATTAGACTGGCTGAAGTTAACCCCGTCTCGTTTAGATAGCACCGTAAAAATTCTCCAACGCTTAGGGGAACTTGCTGATCCTTTGCGACGGATCAGAAATGCTGACTATCAACAGGAAGACTCTCAAAGTTATTCTCAATTGATGCCTTTGGGAGTGATCAGCTTTATTTATGAGGCTTTTCCTGATTTGGGAGCGATCGCCGCAGGTTTTGGGATTAAAACTGGTAATAGTGTGATTTTAAAAGGCAGTATCGAAGCCAGTCATTCTAATACAGCGATCGCTCAAGTCTTGCAAAATGCTATGGCTGAAATAGGTTTACCAGCCGGCTGTATAGAATTAGTTAGTGCGGAACATGGTACATCATTGCGGGATTTAGTCACTCAAGACCAGTATGTAAATTTAGTCATACCTTATGGCAGGGCTAGTTTAATTCAACAAGTAGTTAAACAAGCCACTTGTCCAGTTTTAAAGTCTGCTATGGGTAATTGTTATCTGTATTGGTCTTTGAATGGTAGTTTAGAAATGATTCGCTGGATGATTTTAGATAGCCATGAAAGCGAACCAGATCCAGTTAACGCGATTGAGAAAGTTTTAATCCATCGTCAAGCATTACCATCATCTTTAACAGTCCTGTGGAACAGTTTAAAAGAAAAGGGTTTTGAGATTAAAGGAGATGCGGAATTAGTAGAAGCCTTTCCCCAACTGCAACTAGCCAAAGAAGGAGAATGGGGTTCTCCCTACCTAACCAAGACAATTGCATTTAAATTAGTGGATAGTTTAGAAGTAGCGATCGCTTGGATTAATCAATATAGTAGCGGTCATGCTGATTGTATTGTTACCGACTCCTATCAAGAAAGCCGACAATTTGCCTTGGGAGTCAACAGCGCATCAACATATATTAACGCTTCCCCCAGATTTTCCCGTAACCCCTCACGGGGAGACGCAGTATTTTTAGGAATGTCCAACCAACGCGGACAAAGAAGAGGATTTATCAGCCTAGAAACCCTCACCACAGTTAAACATATTGTTCAGGGTAACGGACGGTTTTAAGAATCGTGAGGAAGAGAGGAAATATTGATCATCTTGAGGTATTTTAGTTGACAGATTATCTGTGATCTGCCAATAAGATGAGCCTCTGTATAAATCCTCACTGTTCCAGTCCACAAAATCCTGACAATATTCTCTTTTGTCAAGCCTGTGGTTCAGAATTGCTGTTAGAAGGAAGATATCGTGTAATTAACATTCTTGGTGGTGGTGGTTTTGGTAAAACATTCGCGGTGAGTGATGTTAGAACCACTATACCCAAAGTTTTAAAAGTGCTGATTAATGACCATCCCAAAGCAGTGGAGTTATTTCAGCGAGAAGCAGAAGTTTTAGGTCAATTACACCATCCGGGGATTCCTCAAGTTGATGCAGATGGATACTTTACATTTTTACCCCGCAATAGCCAAGAAACCTTACACTGCTTGGTAATGGAGAAAATCGAGGGGTTAGATTTAGAGAAGTATTCACGACAAAGAGGCGATCGCCCCATCGAGCAAAAATTAGCCGTACAATGGCTAACAGAAATCCTGCAAATCCTCCAACAAGTCCACAGCCAGCAATTCTTCCATCGAGATATCAAACCCTCTAACATCATGTTAAGAGCCGATGGCAGACTAGCACTAATTGATTTTGGCACAGCCAGAGCAGTCACAGGAACTTACGTAGCCAAACAAGCCGTAGGCCAAGTTACAGGCGTAATATCCGCAGGCTACACCCCACCAGAACAGTTCAACGGTCAAGCAGTCCCACAGTCAGATTTTTACGCCTTAGCCCGCACCTTTGTATTTTTATTGACAGGACAAGACCCCAGTCAATTTTATGACCCCATGAATGATGAACTGCACTGGCGTGATAAAACAACAAACATTACACCAGAATTTGCTACCATCCTTGAGCAAATGATGGCGCGTGTAGTCAGCCAGCGACCCCAAAACGCCGAAGCAATTTTGCAGAAATTAGCACCATTACAACAATCTACTTCCCAAATCCCAGCCACTACCGTTGCAGGCACACAACAAATTAATTCTCAACCACCAACTCCAGCAAATAATCATCAACAAATTAACCCAACCATTACCACTAACTCATCAACTCAAGTAGATAAACCCCCAACAAATAAAAAGAATTTACCAATAGTCATTGGTGCAAGTGTTATTTCTACATTTATACTTTCATTTATCGTTTTTCAAACACTGCCAAAAACAACATCTAACTCTATCAGTGACACCATCCCAAGTCCAGAAACTACATCTACACCAGAGTTAATTAATCCCTTTATTGCCCAAGCCAATAAAGCTAGACAAGCAGAGGCTAGAAACTATCTTGGGGCGATGAATAGAGGACAACAAGCATATTTTTTAGAATACAGTAAATTTGCTTCTACCATTGATGAATTACAAATCGGCATTAAAAACAGTGAACATTATTCATATAATGTAGAAGTTATATCTCCCACAGAAGCCGTGAGAATAACCGCCACCGCCGAACAAGCAGGATTAAAAAGTTATACAGGTGCAGTATTTATCTATAATAAAGATGGTGACAGTTTAACATTCGCAATGATTTGTGAAAGTGATACACCAACATTTGCTCCTCCTCCAATGCCTGAGTTAAATGGTGAAAATACACAATGTCCAGCAGGTTCTTCAACACTGTCAAGATAATTCCCAGTGTAACAACATATAGATTCAGGGATAATTTGGGCAAGCATTAAAATATACAGATTGGAAGCAAGCCAATTGTACATTTATAATAGATATGAACTGAATTTGACAAACACAAACGCTGAAATCAAGAGTAGTAAATTATATGTCTAATCGCCTTCAACTTTTTAGACAAAGAATAGCAGCTTTAATAGAAAGCAAAGCCTTCTAGAAGTCATTCCCATACTCTGTATGGGAAAGAGAAAAATGAAAGTCTGTTTTCACAAGAATTGTACGTTAAGTTGATACTAATGAGCAATGTTAAACCCTCACCCCCTCCATTTATATCATGATTAAAGTGAAACGGTATCAACCAAATAATTCTGCTAATAATTATTAACAAATAAATTCAAATATGGCTACTAAACCATCACCAAATCCAGAGCATAATTCTAAGAATAGAAATAGGAATAATTTTAAATTAATAATTGGTTTGACTGTTATTCCTACGCTAATGATATCATTTATTGCTATGCAATTATTTCTTAGACAAAAACATACAACTCAATCAACAACTATAAATTCTATTGCAGCACCTACACAAACAAAACCAAATCCAGACACGACACCTCAACAATCATTATTAAGTGCCTTTTTAAATGGGAGAAATAGAGCTATACAAACAGAAGCTAAATATACTATTAGAGCCATCAATAGAACTCAACAAGCATATTTTTTAGAATTTAATGAATTTGCCTATAATATATCTGACTTGCAACTTAGCTTAGAAACAGAAAGTAATAATTATTCATATAAAATTGAAGTTATTAATCCCACACAAAGCGTAAGACTAACAGCTACTGCCAAAAAAGAAGGTATTAAGAGTTATACAGGTGCAGTATTTGCAATTAAAAAACAAAATAAGAATTTTACCTTGACAATTACAGAGATTTGCGAAACAAATACACCATCAAAAATTCCTCCTATTATGCCTAAACTTATTGGGGGAAATATTCAATGTCCCGCAGGATCTTCGTCATTGAGGTATGTGTAGGGTGGGCATTTTTGCTAAAACCCACATTCCGCACCCAAACTGTCACAATCGGTAATTACTGAAAGTGAAAAATTTTCGGTATGTGTAGGGTGGGCATTTTTTGGTAAAACACTGAACATAAGCGAAAAAAAGTAGGAAATGCCCACTTCAGTATTTTTCAAAAATCAAATAGGAAGGCTATAGTTAAATTTATTTTAAGTATAACAAAAACTTTTTTTTAATTTGCAATTTTTAATTGTTAATTGGTATAAGAATAATTAGCTAAGAAAAAAAAGCCCGTATAGACGGACTTTTTGTAAAATTCCTAAACTTAAGGTTTATTTATTGTATGAGGTGTAATAAACCTTGTTACCTGTATCTGGGACAAAATGACAACTGACACAAGAACGCCATAAAGATTTCCAAATTGGTTCTGATGACTTGTAATAGTATTTACCCATTACAGGTTTAATGGCTTCTGTGGCTTTGAGTAAGTTGTAGTGGGGGATATTGAGGAAAATGTGATGTGCAACGTGAGTACCGATGTCGTGATGAATATGATTAACTAAACCATAATCACGATCAATGGTAGAAATTGCACCTTTTAAAAATGTCCAATTATCTCCACGATACCAGGGTAATTCAGGTTCTGTATGATGTAAGAATGTTACCAAATCCAGCCACATTACAAACACAATGTAGGGCATTGCGTAATATTTTAACAACCACATCCAACCCCATTGATAGGTGAGGAAACCTAACAAACCTATCATAGAGATCCAAAGTGTTGTACTGGTGATGATGTCCCATTTTTCGGAAGGCTTAAATAATGGGCTATTGGGTGAAAAGTGAGAACCTTCTTTACCAGGAGAACGCTTAAACAAGTACACTGGATAAGCTAATAAAAATAGATAATATCTACCTATTTTTTGCATTAAATCCATTTGTTGATATTGAGATTCTGATATAGGATACCAGCTTTCATCATTATCCAGATGACCTGTATTTTTGTGGTGGGTTCTGTGACTGATACGCCAACCGTGATAAGGAACTAAAATTGGAGTGTGGGAAAGATGACCAATCAAATCATTCAGCCATTTGTGCTTAGAAAATGATTGGTGTCCGCAGTCATGGCCGACGACAAACAAAGCCCAAAACATTGTTCCTTGCATTAGCCAGAAAATTGGCCAAAAGTACCAAGAATCTAAATAATGAGCGACTGCGTATAATCCCGCAATAATCAAAATGTCACGGAAAAAATAGTAAAGAGATTTTGTGATACTGGGTTGAAAACACTCTGCGGGAATAGCGGCTTTTAAATCTGCAAGTGTAAAGGGTAGTTGATCTTTTTCTTCAGATAACGCAGAAATAGATTCTTCGTTGAGTTTAATGTTCTCTAGTTGCACTGGAATTTTGTAATGACGTGTGGGACAGAAATTAATTTGTAAGTAGGCAAGGTTGGATCTATACTCTCTGTGAGAGACTCAACTGAGAGATAGATCAAAGTTTGGTAATTTTCCTGACAAGTTCATAGTAAAGAAATTGCCATTAGGGAAAAGGCAGGAATAAATCTTGAAGTACCAAGAATAGCAATTGTTACTTATATTTCTGCGTAGTATTCATCAAATGTTTTATAACCAACTTCAGTTTTATACAGTTGGCACTTATCGGTAATTTCTTTCATTAAAGCCCAGGAAAATTTACACTCTTCATGTAAATAACTTCCCCAATTTTCTTTAATGCTGTCATAAGCCATCCGCAGATTATAGGAGGGAATAGCTGTAGAAATATGGTGAGGAACGTGAACATTGATGTCGTGACAGAGAATTTCTACCCATTTGGGATAGTCACAATGAATAGTACCATTTAATTGTGCGATCGCCTCATTCCATTTGTCCGCAGTTTTAAAAGGTACATCGGCTGCGGTGTGGTGAACAATAGTAAAGGTGCTCATCCAGAAATGGTATACCATCCAAGGTATAAACCAAAATTTAATAAAACCCCAAATCCCGGTAGTGATGATTAAAGTGGGAAAAGCGATCGCTCCAAATAACACTACCACAGCCACAGACAACTTGACATTATTTTGCTCTCTTTGCGGAAACCTGCGCCAATCAAAATGCACAACCGCCCAATGTCCAATTGAACCTACCCACCATAAACGCTTGCGGATAAAAAACTTATAAGAAGATTTAGAACTCTGACTCCAATTTTCAAACACTTCATATCTAATTGGATGCCAAGCATTATCTTCATCTAACTTATTTGTATGTTTGTGGTGATGATTATGCCCAACTCGCCAACTATGAAACGGGTAAATTAAAGGCATCATAAAGAAATGCCCAACTAAATCATTTACCCAACGTTTGTTAGCAAAAGAACGGTGAGCGCAGTCATGGCCAATAACAAAAAAACCTGTTAAAGCTGTACCTGTAAAAATCCAAGCTATAGGTAGCAAAAACCAGGGAGAAATTGCTAAGAAAAAATAGCCTAAGCCAGCCATGAATAGACTTAGGAAAGCTGTTGTCCAAGCTTTGCGACTATTTTTTTGGAAACACTCTTTTGGTAGGCTCTTAATAATATCTTTGAGCTTAATTTGAGAGTTTTCTAACTCTGGAGAACCAAGATTTTTGGTATTGTTAATTGTTGTTGTAGTCATGTACACCTAAAAAAATCACAAGCTGTACCGTCAAGCTACTAAAAATTAGTAACTTGCAGCCAAGTTTCTTGGCATTAATCTCTGGGATTAAAGCAACCTTAGTTACTATATCGCATTGAAAATATCTGTGTTAAAAATTATGGGAATTTTTAAGAAAAATTTCTAGTCAAAAGTCAATAATCTTTAGTTAGCAGAAAAACTGACTACTTGACTATTGACTATATGACCATTTTGGTTTAAATTGTCACTGCTTTTTATCTGCCAGCTTAATATTAGTAGCTAGACCAAAAACTTGCAGTAGTTGAATTGTCATCCAAGTCAGATCAATTTCCCACCATTCCAGACCATGACGAGCGGAATACTGAAAAGCGTGGTGATTATTATGCCAGCCTTCACCGAAAACTAATACAGCCACCCACCAGCAGTTTGTAGACTTATCACCGGATTCATGACTGCGGTAGCCGAATTTATGAGTAGCACTATTTACCAACCAAGTACAATGATATACCCAGACAATTCGTACAAAAATACCCCAGATCACAAAAGACCAGCCACCCAAAAGTAAAAGTAAAATCCCCAGACCGAACTGAATAGCAATGAAATACTTTTCTAAAAACTGATAAACTGGGTCTTCGGCAATATCTTTAGTAAACCGAGGAAGTTGCTCGTGAGCGGGACATTTATAAACCAGCCAGCCAATATGACTCCACCAAAAACCCTTATTAGAATCATGTGGATCAGGTTCGGTATCTGAATGTAAATGATGAATGCGATGTGTACCTACCCACTCAATCGGTCCACCTTGACAGGCTAAAGTTCCGCAAAACACCAAAAAATACTCTAACCATTTAGGTGTTTGAAAACTGCGGTGAGTAACTAAACGGTGAAAACCAAGGGTAATTCCCAAACCGCCAGTTACCCAGTAGAGTAACAAGCCCACACCAACAGCTCTCCAGCTAGTATTACCAGGAATCAAAGCAAATAGAGCGCCGATGTGTAATGCAACGAAAAATAGGGTGTTAACCCAGTTAAATTGAAGTTTACTAGAAGTAGCAATTGTCATGCAGTAACCTGAATAGGAATTGTTCAGCCTAATCTGCGCGATTGAATAATCCGCTTATGTATTGACTTTGTTTGTGTAACGAGGAACTAATGAACAGCTTAGAGCAGCTGCGGCAAGCAGAACAGGCACTAATAGAGATTTTTTCTGGTATTGACGCTCAGGTCAAGCAAAATCTTCAAAGAGTATTAGAAGCCTTTAGAAATCATCGAGTAGGAGCGCACCATTTTGCGGGTGTAAGTGGTTACGGCCATGATGATTTAGGGAGAGAAATTTTAGATCAAGTGTTTGCTCAGGTCATGGGAGCAGAAGCGGCCATAGTTAGGGTACAGTTTGTTTCCGGTACTCATGCGATCGCCTGTGCTTTGTATGGCGTTATGCGTCCCGGTGATGAAATGTTAGCCGTAGCAGGCTCTCCCTACGACACCCTAGAAGAAGTGATTGGCATTCGCGGTCAAGGTCAAGGTTCACTCTTAGATTTTGGCGTAAAATACCGCCAACTAGAACTAACCCCAGAAGGATCTATAGACTGGCAAGGCTTAACCACAGGCATAAACGATAACACCCGGTTAGTTCTCATCCAACGTTCTTGCGGTTATTCTTGGCGACCCAGCCTATCAATAGCCGAAATTGAGAAAATCATTCACATAGTTAAACAGCAAAACCCCAATACAGTTTGTTTTGTAGATAACTGTTACGGCGAATTTATTGACACCAAAGAACCAACCGCCGTTGGTGCTGACCTCATGGCTGGTTCCCTGATTAAAAACCCTGGTGGAACTATCGTTACAGCTGGTGGTTATATTGCTGGTCGAGTTGACCTGGTAGAAGCCGCCGCTTGTCGCTTAACTGCCCCCGGAATTGGTAGCGCTGGTGGTGCGACCTTTGACCAAAACCGCCTGTTATTTCAAGGCTTATTCCTTGCCCCCCAAATGGTAGGAGAAGCCATGAAAGGCACATATTTAACCGGTTACGTTTTTGATCAGTTAGGTTATCCCGTCAACCCCGCACCCTTAGCACCCAGAGGGGATGTGATCCAAGCAATTAAATTAGGTTCAGCTAAAAAACTGATTGCCTTCTGTAAAGCCATCCAGCAGTATTCCCCTATTGGGTCTTATCTCGACCCCGTACCCGATGAAATGCCAGGCTATGAAAGCCAAGTAGTCATGGCTGGGGGAACATTTATTGAGGGTAGCACCTTAGAATTATCCGCCGATGGTCCCTTGCGTGAACCTTACGTAGTTTATTGTCAAGGGGGTACACATTGGACTCATGTATCTTTAGCCTTACAAGCGGCTATTGAGGCAGTGGGGGAGGTATAAAGTAATAAGAATGTTTCGCGCAAAGTCGCAAAGACGCAAAGGAAGAAGTTAAAGATGGGAGAAGATGAAATTTCTAAGGAAATTGTAGATGCAGCCTATAAGATTCATACCACTCTGGGTCCTGGGTTGTTTGAATCTGTGTATGAGACTGTACTGGCCTATGAGTTGGAGAAGAGGGGGTTAAGTATAGTACGGCAGCAAGCAATCCCTGTGGTTTACGAAGGTATACATTTTGAAGAGGGTTTTCGAGCTGATTTAATCGTTGAAAATAAGGTAATTGTGGAAATTAAGTCTCTGGAAGCAACTCATCCAGTACATAAAAAGCAATTACTGACTTATCTTCGCCTTACTAACAAACGGCTTGGACTTTTAATCAATTTTGGTGATGCACTAATCAAAAATGGCATTACCCGACTCGCAAACAAACTTTAAAAAAAATTTCGTTGCAAAACGCAAAGACATTTCTTTGCGCCTTTGCGTCTTTGCGCGAAACATTATTCCGGTAACTTATACTGCCCAACGATCCGTTTAGCAAATTCCGGTACATGATCTGCTAATTTCTCTGGATAATTCCGCTTCACATATAAATAGTTTCTGGCAAAGTGGGAATCTATAGAAAAACGGGCATATTCCAAACCTCTGGGCCCGATTTTATCAATTACCACTCCCATTAATTTTGCTGCCCACATTGGCAAGGTGACGGCTTGATCATAGGCGGGGATGCTTTGTTGTACGGCGGGTTTGCGATCGCCTCTGGACATCACGGGCTGGGTATCTAACTGGTCTTGAACCAATTCCAGCATTTCCCGACCTGTATCATTTCTCACCACAATCCATTGCCAACCAAAGGGCGCACCCATATAACCCACAACTAAATCAGCAAGAGAGTTAACGTAATCAAAACAACTCATGCAGGAAGGGGCAAAGATATCTTTGAGAACATTGGTTTTTAACCCAAAAAAGGGTACTGTTTCCGTTGAACCGTCTTCATGTTTAAAATGAACCCGGAAATCCTGCATAAATTCGTAATGCACAACGGTATTAGGCGATTTGCTGGTGGTTTCTAGGAATTTTTGTAGTCCGGCGCGGGTAACGTTGTCTACGCAGGGTGTACCTAAAACATAGAGTTTTTCTAAGCCTAGTTTCTTCTCTACGGCGCGTAAAGCTTGGATTTGGCAACCTACACCAATCACTAACAGGCGTTTCATCCCTGACTGTTCGATTTGTTCTAATACGGACAGGTTAGGGGAAAGTGTAGGTTTATTGACTTTGGCGGCTAGTATTTCCTCTGGTGTCCGGGCGATAACTGGCAGAGGTTGAAAGCGGTCTTCTTTGGTGTTTTGCACACACACAACGCCTTCTACTAACCCCCGGTTCAGCATTTCAATGGCAATACTGCTAACTATCCCCGTCCATTGTGCCCCCTCGATGGGTTGTTGTTTTCTGGCGGCCATCATCTCTTGATGTACACCAAAATACAGTTCATTTTCGTCGTCAAGGTTGCGTGAGCGTTGATGTGCTTGGGTTTCCAGTTCGCCTATCTGTTGATTGATAAAAGCACAAGCTTCCTTGACATAATGAATATAATATGTATCACACAGTCCGCATTCGCTACACAGGTCTTTGGCTGGTCTACGGCTACCAGCTTTGAGCGCTTTGGCTTTTTTGTGCTTGCTAGAATCAACAGCAGTCATAGACAATTCTAAATTTACAGTTAAGATT
This sequence comes from Nostocaceae cyanobacterium, assembly GCA_035299225.1. Taxonomy (GTDB): domain Bacteria; phylum Cyanobacteriota; class Cyanobacteriia; order Cyanobacteriales; family Nostocaceae; genus DATGXB01. The sequence continues at coordinate 11,764 of DATGXB010000140.1, forward strand.
GCAGTCAATGAGCGATTAATCATCGCTTTCATCAAGATATCGCTTTTGTTGCTGTCCTGTTTGATTTCCCTGATGTTTCGATTTACGGACAAACCAACTTAGCAAACATTAGTTAAATAAATTTCTCTTTTCCTGGCTCTGATACGGAATGCTCATTTAGAGGCTCTGTCTCTAGCTGCGTTGAACTAGAATAAATTTTAGTATATTTAATTAAGACTTTAAAAGATTTGTCATAACTTAATATATCTTCTCAGTAACTTTGCTAATATGGTTGTTGAAAAACTTATGTTAGATTTTTATCAGTATATTTTAAGCGGTGTAAATAATAATGAGTAATCAAGATGATAACTTAAAAGATAAGGTAGAGGGTGCTGCTTTAGTTGCTGGAGGAACAGCCGCAGGAGCTGGTGTTGCAGCCACTGTTGGAGGTATGGGTTTAGTTGGCGGATTTGGTGGAGTAGCTATTGGTGCTGCTCCAGTAGTTGCAGCTGGATCTGTTGTTGGTGCAGCTGCTTATGGTGCTAAGAAGGCAATAGAAGAAGGAGATGCTACAGCTTTAGGTGCAGTGGCTGGTGGAGCAGCAGTTGGAGCTGGTGTTGCTGCAACTGTTGGAGGTATGGGTTTAGCAGTAGGTGGAACTGCTGTTGCAATTGGTATGGCTCCTGTAGCTGTTGCTGGCGCTGTTCTGGGATTAGCAGCTTATGGCATTACAAAATTTTTTGGTGGTGATAATGGTGATCATCAAACAGGATCTACACCACAACCAATTAAACCTCTAAATCCTAATGGTGGTAATAATGAAGGTGCATCTGTAGAAGCGTCTGAGGAAATAAATTCTTTACCCAATGACTAGACAAGTAGATTTATTTCCATTATTCATTTGCATCTAAATAAAATTATCAGGTGGCGGTCGCCTAAAATCTTCAGAGAGTGATTGCCTCTTTTCTTCCCATTGTCAAATCACAAGAAATAGTATTAAAATTTTAATTCACTGGATATTATAATTTGGTTGTCTAGCAATTCTGAGTTGACGTAGCTTTTCTGATATTGGTGGGGGATTAAGTCGCTGTTCTGCTCTCATTCTATGCCCGTGTTCTAGCCAATTTCGCATATAATCGCTGACAGATTCACGATTTTGTAAATAATAAAGAATTGTTGCATATACTTGTTCTAAAGATATGGATTGATAAATTTGGGCAATTTCTTCAGGAGAACGCCCACAATCAATATATTCATACAAAATTGTTTCAATACCAATTCTGGAATCTTTTAATCTAATGTCATCAGGAGCAAGAAAATTGAAATATTCTGTAATCTGCTGAGTAGGCATGGTTAGATTTACATTGTTATTTTCATCGAAATCCTATCTAAAATTATGACACTAGATATTTAGCGATGCCTGCTGTTGACTACGTTTACAAATTTTATAACTTTCTAATAACTGCTTAACTTGCTTACACGAGAGCGAGTATAGTATTTTTGATTAAATTTTACACCAACTACTAACACCATCACTTATAGCAGAGGCGAAAAAATGATGTAGGGTGGTTTGAACCCTATCCAACATCAATTAAATCAACCTTTTTACCTCCTGCCTCCTGCCTCCTGCCTCCTGCCTCCTGCCTCCTGCCTCCTGCCTCCTGCCTCCTGCCTCCTGCCTTCTTGAGAACCTCCTCACTCTAGAAGCAGTAAAACTTAATGAGACGCTATAATTCTCTTGCGGAGCAACGTAACAAAAATTTATGAATAATCCTCTAGTGCAAGCCTTTTTTGTGGGTAGAGCTGTAGCTGAAGTGATTGGTGAACGCCTGGAAGTGGCTTTAACCGACGCTTTGAGCGAACTGGGTAAGTTTGACGCGGAAATGCGTGAACAACTCAACCAGTTTACAAAAGAAGTGTTGGAACGGGCTGAACGCGCCTCCGAAACTGGGGGAACAGGTGCACCTACCGATCATTCAGCTGGTGCAGTTGACCTACAAGCGGAAATTGACGAGTTACGGGCGGAAATCGCTCTACTGCGAACAGAATTACAAAAGTATCGCAGCAATAACTCATTATAGATAATAGGCAAAATCAATTCTGGGAGTTTGGTTTTGGTAGTTGACTGGTAGTTATACTGTCTTTAGAGGCAAAATATATTAAGTTAACTATCAGTGTCTTGTCACTACACCTAAAAATGTGGTATCACCAAGACCAAATCACCCTAAATAAGCTAGTTTTTGCCCAAATTAGCACACATCGAATTTAGGAATTAGAGTGTCTTTTCTTACTAGCGATTCAGTGAACTCCCAACGGTACTCAAAACCTATGGAAAAAAGTTATTCAGATAAAGCATACCGTTGGAATCAGGAAAACTATTCTAGCAGACGGCGCTTTATTGATATCTGGTCTTTTGTCTTGACCTTAATGTTCAAAATTTGGCGTTATAACAAGGCTTGGTCTTATATTGGTGGTATAACCGAAGCCAAGCAAGCTGCTAGACGTAAAGCCCAAGCGATCTGGATTCGGAATACTTTCCTGGATTTGGGACCGACTTTTATTAAGGTGGGACAATTATTTTCTACTCGTGCGGATATTTTTCCTAGTGAGTATGTGGAAGAACTTTCCAAGTTACAGGATCGCGTACCTGCATTTGGTTATGAGCAAGTAGAAAAAACTATTGAGCAAGAATTAGGTAAGAAAATTCCTGACCTGTTCCAAAATTTTGAGCCTGTACCCCTGGCGGCCGCTAGTTTGGGACAAGTACACAAGGCAACTTTACACACTGGTGAACAGGTGGTTGTTAAGGTGCAGCGCCCCGGACTAAAAAAACTATTTGAAATTGATTTAAAAATTCTTAAAGGCATTGCTCGCTATTTCCAAAACCATCCTAAATGGGGTAAGGGACGGGATTGGATGGGGATTTATGAAGAATGTTGTCGCATTTTGTGGGAGGAGATTGACTATATTAACGAGGGACGGAATGCTGATACTTTTCGCCGCAATTTTCGCGCTTACAGTTGGGTGAAGGTGCCGAAAGTCCACTGGCGTTATGCTTCGGCTCAAGTTTTGACTTTAGAGTATGTTCCTGGTATAAAAATTAGTCAATATGAAGCTTTAGAGGCGGCGGGTATTGACCGCAAGGCGATCGCTCGTTACGGTGCTCAAGCTTATTTACATCAACTGCTGAATAATGGCTTTTTCCATGCTGACCCCCACCCCGGAAATTTAGCTGTTAGTCCTGATGGTGCTTTAATTTTTTACGATTTTGGCATGATGGGACGGATTAAATCGAATGTGCGGGAAGGGTTGATGGAAACGCTGTTTGGCATTGCCCAAAAAGATGGCGATCGCGTTGTTAAATCTTTGATTGACTTGGGTGCGATCGCCCCAGTAGACGACATGGGACCGGTACGGCGTTCTGTCCAATATATGTTAGACAACTTCATGGATAAACCCTTTGAAAGTCAATCGGTAGCCGCCATCAGTGAAGACCTTTACGAAATCGCCTACAATCAACCGTTTAGATTCCCCGCCACTTTTACTTTTGTCATGCGGGCATTTTCTACACTGGAAGGTGTGGGTAAAGGGTTAGATCCAGAATTTAACTTCATGGAAGTTGCACAACCCTATGCTATGCAGCTTATGAGTACCACCAATGGTTCTGAGGGGAATAGTTTCTTGAATGAGTTAAGTCGTCAAGCAGTCCAAGTTAGTAGCACTGCACTAGGATTACCGCGCAGGTTAGAAGATACACTAGATAAATTAGAACGGGGGGATATCCGGCTGCGAGTCCGTTCCATTGAAACGGAACGTTTACTACGTCGCCAGACCAATATCCAACTGGGAACAAGTTACGCTGTGATCATCAGTGGATTTACACTTTCTGCTACTATTTTGTTAGTTCATGATTATCTATGGTTAGCAGGAATAGCTGGTTTGATTGCAGTTGCTGTCTCAGTGATACTAATCCGCCTACTTCTACGCCTTGACCGTTTTGACCGTATGTATTAAATGTTTGCGGAAAATTTATGAAAACTCAATTCACGGGTTCTAGTGATCCCGGACTTATACGTTCTAATAATCAAGATGCCTACTATACTGATCCAGAGGGGCGTTTTTTCATCGTGGCTGATGGTATGGGTGGCCATGCAGGAGGCGAAGAAGCAAGCCGGATAGCTACCCAAGAAATCAAAGCTTATTTAGAAGCAAATTGGCAATCTTCTAAATCTACCCAAGAATTGCTAGAACAAGCCCTCTGGGAAGCTAACGAGGCAATTTTACAGGATCAGCAAAGTAATTCTGAACGGGCTGATATGGGAACTACGGTGGTTGTAGTAGTTTTCCGCGCTCCTGAACCCCCCCTATGTGCTCACGTTGGTGATTCTCGTCTGTATCGCTTCCGTAACTCTAAATTAGAGCAGATTACAGATGATCATACCTGGGTAGCTAGAGCAATTAAAATTGGTGACATCAGTCCAGAAGAAGCTAGACTTCATCCCTTCCGTCATGTTTTATCACGCTGTTTAGGGCGTGAGGATCTGAGTCAAATTGAAATCCAAGCCTTGGATCTCAAAGCAGGCGATCGCTTGTTATTGTGTAGTGACGGACTAACGGAAGAACTCATGGATCAGCAAATTTCTAGCTATTTGCAGCAAGCTCCGGTTTTAGATAAAGTAGCAAAAAACCTCATTGAAGCCGCAAAAGAACAAGGCGGCCACGACAATATTACAGTTGTGCTGGTAGAGGTATAAAAGGCAGGAGGGGACAATTGTATTAATTCTTCTTTCCCCTCTGACTCCTAAAAATAAAATATACTCAGCATTTTGTTCAATTTGAGCATTTTTCTTAGTTACAACTTGCTAAAAATATTTTTAACCTCCAAAGTTGTCTGAGGAGGTAAAATTTGTATAATTTAAGTAATTGACATCTTGCACTTAATAAGGTAAGGCATAAAATTAATTTATGTCTCACATCCTTTAAACCCTTTTTACTGAACATTAACCATATCCACCGCCAACAGCCGATTCTCCCACAATCTACACTTGGCGATTAGGAATCCTATATCAGTTGGGTAAAGTGCCGGATATCCACACAGCAAAGCCCACCAAAAGTATATGGGCAATTCGTCAAACAATTGTTATCTTTCTTAATATAGGAAAACAATTGCTTACACTGATACTAGCCCTAGCCTTTTACTTTTGGGTCTTTGAACTCAAGATTACCTTTATTTACTGTTTTTCGCTGTTTTTTTGGTGCTAATTATGAATCAACCAATTGAACTTTCCCTCGAACAACAATTTAGCATTCATTCATTCGCCTCCCAAGTGCAGCAAATGAGCCACGAACAAGCCAAAGACTTTTTGGTGAAACTCTATGAGCAAATGATTGTGCGCGAGGCAACTTATAAAGAACTACTCAAGCATCAGTGGGGTCTAGATTCCGGTTCCACTATGGCATAGAGTAATTAGCTTGTGTCGCAGTGGGCGACCTCCTTCTCTTGCTCTGTTCCATCAGAGGAGACGAGCTGGGGATGTTGGGGCGTCAACTCCGATCAATCAATATCTTAATCTATTGTTCCTAGCCCTCAACTATGCTACCCAATCCATTTCCCAGTTTAATTCAAGATCCAGCTTGTTTCTAGAGCATAGATTACATAATTATCTTTACTTCATCTATTCTTTAGATTAAGGCTGTTAGAGTTGCAGCACTCTCACACACAAAACAACTCTATACCCTGTACAGAGTCTTACTTGTAGTGTTTTGTAGTAGACCAGTTAAGGCCATGAGTTGTGGATCATCTAAATCTTATATAACTATAAATTACAACCTCAATTATATTTTGTTTATAAAACTTTACGTTTGGTGAAATCTTAACTCTGTAGTATTTATGTGATTTGTAATATAAACCAAGGGCAGGGGAGAAGAGGCAGGGGGGCAGAGGGGCAGGGGGGAAGAGGCAGGGAAAAATGCTGCC
>DATGXB010000141.1:0-41866 GCA_035299225.1 Nostocaceae cyanobacterium
GGGGCAGGGGGCAGGGGGCAGGGGGGAAGGTGTTGATTTTAACAGGGGTAACAGAAGTTCCCAGTTAAAACAGGTATCACCTAAATCTGCTAATTGCTGGATAACGATATCTAATTCTGGGAGTTCACCAATAGGAACTAAACCTAAATGGCGATCGCGGATGGTAATATTTTCTTGTCGCCGCAAAACGCCTAAAATGGGTAATTGGAGGGATTTTAGAGCATTTTCGAGTAAAGACAAATGGCGATCGCTACCCACCCGATTTAAGACTACACCAGCAATTTTCACTCTGGGGTCAAAACTAGAATAACCTTGTGCGATCGCTGCCACAGAACCAGACAACCGGCTACAATCAATTACTAAAACCACAGGTATATCTAACAACCTGGCAACATGGGCTGTACTGCCAAAATCAATCTTATCAATCTGATTTAAACACTCACTATCCACCACAGAAGATTGACCCACCCCATCAAATAAACCCATTACACCTTCCACAAGCGCATATTCACATTCTTGGGTATGACGGGTAAAGCATTGCTGAACATAAGCGGGGGAAGTAATCACAGCATCTAAATTTCGACAAGGACGACCTGTTACATATTTATGAAACATCGGGTCAATGTAATCTGGACCCACTTTAAAAGATTGTACCTTTGCACTCCGACGACACAAAGCCGCTAACAGCGCCAGAGTAACCGTTGTTTTCCCTACCCCGCTACGTTCACCAGCAATAATTAAAGACATGGAAATTCAAAGTTTAGCAATTGTTGACCAAAATTAATTTTAAAACCTACATTCTGTCAATTCATTTGTAATATAATATGTATTACGAAAATTGACTGATTTATCATACTTATTTTCTTGTATTAAGTGGTCGTGCAAAATTAAATTCCTACGTGGAGTAAGGGAACACTTCGACTGCGCTCAGTGCGGTGCAGGGAACAGGGAACTCTTAACAGGGAAATAAGTTGTGTAATTAATTCTGCCTAATTACTTAATATTTCATTCGCCATCAATGAGCATAGATATGATATTCTACCAACCATAGCTACAATCCCTCTTGGAGATGAAATAAAAAATAAAATACCAAATTTAATCAGTCCTGAATGAAATTTTTATTCCCATCTTGTAAATCCTTAAATCCTGGACATCCTGATTCAGACATTTTCTCAATGGATAATTGGTGATGGGTAATAGATGATGAAATTTCTATTCCCATCCTGTAAATCCTTAAATCCTGGACATCATCTCGACTTCGCTCGATAACCACCTGATTCAGACATTTTCTTGAAATGGCAACTTACGTTAGACTATTGATATTTTGGAAAGCAGTTATAAGTAATTAGGCAGAATTAATTACACAACTTCTTTTCCTGTTCCCTGTTCCCTGTTCCCTGTTTTTTGCACAACTGCTTAATTGTGTTTGGTTACTTTAATCAATAAATGGGCATTTTTACAAAGTCCAGATATACTATAAAGTTATGCTCAGAATGCCCGAATTTGTACACAACAACATTAATTTTATAAAAGTTTATGTTTCTGGTAACTGGAGCAACTGGAGGAATTGGCCGCCGTGTGGTGCGACTTTTACGCCAACAAAATCAACCTGTACGGGCGTTTGTCCGTCTCACTTCTCGTTATGGGGAGTTAGAGCACCGGGGGGCGGAAATATTCATTGGTGATTTACTGCGGGAGCAAGATATTCAAAAAGCCTGTCAAGGCGTGGAATATATCGTTAGTGCTCACGGTTCTGATAGTGACGCGCTTTCGCTAGACTATCGAGCTAATATTGAACTGATTGACCAAGCCAAAGCTCATGGTGTTAAACATTTTGTGTTTACTTCCGTATTGGGTGCGGATAGAGGATATGAAGATGCACCAGTGTTTAAAGCCAAACGAGCTGTAGAACTTTATTTACAAGCTAGTGGCTTAGATTACACTATTTTTCGCCCATCTGGATTAGCATCTAACTTGCTACCTTTGGCGGAACGATTTCGAGAAACAGGATTATATGTGCTAATTGGTGACTCGAAAAATCGTACCTCTATTGTTAGCACTGATGATTTAGCAAAAATGATAGTAAATGCTTTTACCATTTCCGCAGCGAGAAATCAAATTTTACCAGTGGGAGGTGCAGAGATTTTATTAAGAGAGGATATTCCTAAAATTTTTGGTCGTATTTTCAACAAAGAGCCGATCATTATTAATGTGCCACTTTTCGCCATTGATGGTTTACGGGGTATTCTGGGTTTAATCAATTCGCAAACAAAAGAAGGTTTAGGAACATTTCGGACTTTATTAGCTAATGAATTTTTCTGTACTAAAGATGAAATTAACCATTTAGAAAACATTTTTCACTTTCAATTAGAAAGTTTAGAAAATTTCATCCGTCGCTATTTAGCAATTTAATTTTTTTCGGTTGTCGGTGGTTAAACTACCTGACAACTGATTATTAACAACTGACCACTAAGCATTAAATATTATGAAATATTCTCTGGCTGCTAATGCTGCTCAAGCTCGTCAAACAAAAGAACAATTTGCCAAACCTGAAGATAAATTATCTTATGAATTAGGTAAAGCTGTACAGGAATTACCACCGCTTTATACAAGATTATTAGCGGGAACAATTAGTTGTATAGTGTTTGGGGCGATCGCCTGGGCGCAATATTCTCAAATTGATGAAGTAGCCACAGCACCAGGGGAGTTAATCGCATCAGCACAAGTGCGACCGGTGACATCCATCGGTAATGGGATGATTGTAGATGTGAAAGTGAAAGAAGGCGATCGCGTGATCAAGGATCAGATTTTAGTCCAGCGTGACCCTGACTTAAGACAAGTTGATGTTAACCGCCTCGCTAAAGCCAGTAAACTAATTGAAGATGATTTAGAACGGTTAAATGCAGAACGAGTTGGCGAAAGAAATGCCGGAACTCAATTACAAGATGAACTGTTAAAATCGCGTTTACAAGACTTTCAAGCCAGACAAGCCGCCGCAGAAGCAGAAGCACAACGCCAACAAGCAGTTATTAATCAAGCAAAAGTACGATTAGTACGGTTACAGGAAAATTTAGCCACAGCTAAAACTGCGATTACCAACGCTCAAACCAACTTAGCTAATGCTGAGGGTATTCGGGATCGAGTAGAAGGAAATTTAGCGATCGCTCAACAAAGAGAAACTAGCTTACGTACCCTATTAACCCCCGGTGCCGTCCCCAGAGTTGATTATTTAGAAGCACAGGAAAGACTAACCCGTGCTAACACCGAACTTTTAAGAGCTCAAGACGAAGTTACCAACGCTCAAAATCGCCTAAATGAAGCAAAAGACAAAGTTACATCATTAGAAAAAGATATAGCCGCACAAATCCAAGAAATTCGTCAAGCAGAACAAGTCTATCAAGCCGCACGAAATCAAGGATTAAGATTAGCATCAGAACGAAAAAGCGAAATCTTAACCCAAATTTCCAAACGTAGAGAAGAATTAACAAACATTTCAGGACAACTAGAACAAGCCAGAAAATACGAAGCCGGCGAAACAATAAAAGCACCAGTAGCAGGCACAATTTACAGAATTAAAGCCACAAAAGGACCCGTTCAATCCGGTGAAGAATTACTATCAATTTTACCAGAAGGCGAAGAAATGATGTTAGAAGTAAAAGTCCTGAATCGAGACATAGGCTTTATTCGTCCTGGACAAACAGCAAAAATTAAAATGGCAACTTTTCCATTTCAAGAATTTGGCACAGTTGAGGGAACAGTAGCCCAAGTCAGCCCTAACGCCATTATTGATAAAGATTTAGGTTTAGTTTTTCCCACAAGAATTAAACTAACTAAACACTCAATTAAAGTCAGAGGTCAAGAAGTACAATTTACTCCTGGGATGGCCGCTAATGCCGAAATAGTAACTCGCCAAAAATCAGTTCTCACCTTCATTCTTGAACCCATTACTCGCAGATTTAGCGAAGCCTTTTCTGTAAGATAAATCCTTTTTATCTTTGCCAATATTAGGGATAAAAATTATTTTATCACCTATCAAAACCTTCGGATTCTCTGTAGGGTGGGCATTTCTTGATTAAATTCTTAATAAAAGCGAATTATCCTCATAAATGCCCACCTAAGTATATTTCCAAAATTAAAATACCAATTCACAAAAACGCTCATACATATCAACTTTTCGTAGAGGTTTAGCAATGCTCACCAGTGTCAACTTAAGGTAAAACCGATAACCCGACTCTTAATTTATTAAGAGCCTTATAGCCAAAATCATCTTTAGATGACTAAAAATTTTGGAAAATATCTAGTTTACTAAAGTAAACTTTAGCTATTAGCCCTGAAATGAATTTCCGGGAGGGTGTGAAAGCCGACAAATAAGTCATCTTTAGCTTAAGTTGATACCAATGAGCAATGCTAAACCCTCATCCCCTGTATTTATATCATGATTAAAGCTAAATGTTATTAGTCTAGCAGCATTCTAACTAATTAATAAGCAGATATACGGAATAGAGCATTATCAAACCTCTATTAGCTTAATAGAGATACAATTAGATATAAGTATAGATTATATTTTAACAAAAGTAATTTATGAAGTCAGAAATACCATATTGCTTGTAAATCCGTATTTTATCTGCTCACAAGCGCAATTATCAAAAAAAATATCATATAAATTTTACTGAAGTTGCATAAAAACCTAAAGGAAATCTGAAACTTCTTTACAAAGCATGATTAAAGAATTTTTACTAACAACCAATTAACTTTGGTTTCAGGCTCAATTTTTTATCGCCTGTAATTTATTCATGCATTAAAGAAAATTTACAAATAGTTCACAGGGAATCGGAAGATCATGAAAAAATTAACTAGTTTTTTAGCTATAATCTTCAGCTTTTTGATTTGCTTTAGTAGTGTTAGTCCAGCTTTTGCACAAACCACTTTAGGATCTCAAAGCCTGACAACCCAAACAACAACAAACCCACCAGTTTTTTCCCTTACTAACTTTTACAGCAACCCAGATAATCAAGCAGAAGGGGTAAAAGTATATAATCAACTTGGCTATGATGTTATCATTCCTAATCAACCAACACAACTGCCTCCAACTTTAAGCGAATTTAATGAAACTTTCCCCAAAATCTTACAACAACAACAGCTAAAAAATGGCATCAACGGTTCTTTTACTAAAGGTCGTTTTGATTTCCAAGCTGCTGTAGCTCAGGCTGCGGGGGATGAATTATTTGAAATTAATGCTCCCTTAAACGGTCGTTTATTTACTGTAGTAGCTGGCTTACCTGCTAGTGAATGTCCTCTAAAAATAGCTGATACTCAAATTGCTTTTTATGATACTGTCAAAGAAGCATTAGTCAAAGCCAATGAGCTATCCAATAACAAGTATTTAGTTTACGTTTCCCCTTCAATTAAATTAACAACTGAAACATTTGGCAAAATTTTCTACGATAGCAATGGTAATCAGAAAATAGATCCAAATTGCTTTATTGTTTCCGGTGCTACTGAGAAAGCAACAGTTGACTATCGTGATATTTTCTTCTTACTTCCTCCCCGTTTACAACAACCTGCTAAATTAGCTCCCTTTGTCTTTTCTCCCAAACCAACCAGCCCCTTTATTTACTTAGTAAATGCTCGGAAAAATCTGTAATTTCTCTTGAAATTTTCCCCACTTTTCACAATTAAACAATCACGGTTTCATGGTCATACTTCACCATGAAATCTTTTTATTTTTATCAGAAAGTGCCCATTACCGTTATACTCAAAGAATATGTAAATTTATATGTAGAGCTATGCAGACTAAATCATCTTTATCTTTACCTGTCATGGGTTGCGGTACTTGGGCATGGGGTAATCAACTGCTTTGGGGATATCAAACAAGCATGGATGAGCAGTTACAAGCAGTATTTAACCTTTGCGTAAGTAATGGTGTAACCTTATTTGATACTGGTGATTCCTACGGGACAGGCAAATTTAATGGACGCAGCGAATCACTTTTAGGACGTTTCAGCCAAGAATATCAAGGTGTAGGAAAAGAGAACATTTGCATTGCTACTAAATTAGCTGCTTATCCTTGGCGCTGGACTAGTCAAGCGATGGTATCAGCTGGTATGGCTTCAGCCCGACGCTTAGGGAGAAATATAGATTTAGTCCAGATGCATTGGTCAACCGCCAATTATGCACCTTGGCAAGAGGTACGACTGTTAGATGGTTTAGCAGATTTGTATCAGCAAGGGTTAGTAAAAGCAGTCGGTTTATCAAATTATGGCCCCAAAAGACTGCGCTGGGTACACAAAAAATTTAGTGCAATAGGTGTACCAATTTCTACTTTACAGGTGCAATATTCCCTATTATCAACTTACCCAGTTACAGAATTAGGTTTAAAAGAAGTCTGTGATGAATTAGGGATTAAATTAATTGCTTACAGTCCTTTAGCATTAGGAATCTTAACAGGTAAATTTTCCGAAAAGCACACTTTCCCCAAGGGTATACGCGGTTTATTATTTAAACAATTAGTACCAAAGGCAAAGCCTCTATTAGAATGTTTGCGAGAAATAGCAAATTATCGCCATAAAACCATGTCTCAAGTAGCGATTAATTGGTGTATTTGTAAAGGGACGATACCCATTCCAGGTGCAAAAAGTTTACAGCAAGCACAAGATAACATTGGGGCTTTAGGTTGGCAACTAAGCGAAAGTGAAGTATCAGAATTAGACCAAGCCGCAGCTAGAAGTGAGAAAAAAATGGTGCAAAACATTTTTCAAACTAAATGAACTTATTTATAGATGTAGGGTGAGTATTTATAGGTCAAACTTTCCATCAAAACGAACTATGCTCGGAAATGCTCACCTTAATTATATTTCAAAAATTAACTGGTAATTTTATAGTTCATAAAATCGAACTTTCGTTATTTAGTAGCTAATACAAAATAGATTAAAGCATCACACCAAGTACCATTTTCCGTAGTTGGTAACATTTGAATTTTGCTCATATATTCAGCTTGACACTCTTGTAATTTTTCTGGTGATAGCTGATAAACTTGAAAGCCAAACACATTTTTAGCATTCATTTTCCATAAGTTCATAGCAGTTTCAGTATCTGGGTGATAATACCAACCAAACTGCTCAGAATGAATTTCTATATTTTGAAAACCAACAGCACTTAAGGCATCATAGCATTTAGCAGGAGTTCCCAAGGGTGCATTAGGGTTAGGAATTTTAATGTTATATTGTGCAGCTACCTCTCTAAATAATACTGATGGGTTAAAAGCCTTTTCTTGCCAACTATTAAAAGCAATTTTCCCTCCTGGTTTGAGCCAATTAAACCAGTTTTTTAAAACTTGAGGAAGATTAGTTAAATAACAAAGAGCTAAAGAGCAGAATATGATATCAAAACTATTTTCCTGAAAATTTACTGCTTCCGCATCAGCTTCTATAAATTCTACATTTTGTAAATTTAATTTTACTTGTTTTTCCCTGGCTTGAGCTAACATTCCCCTGGAAATATCTACACCTATTACCTCCCCCCTAACACCAACAATTTCTGCTACATTTAAAGCCACTAAACCCGTACCTGTAGCTATATCCAGAACTTTTTGACCACTTTGTAAATGAGTCAGGGAAACTAACTTATTAGCAATGGGTTGATAAAATCTACCTTGATCATAATTAGACCGAGTATTAAAATCAGCTAATAATTGTTGTTTATATTGTTCTAACATTGCCTAGAAATCCTCATTGAAATATTACAAAATATGAGGACACAGCATAAATAAAATTTTGGTTACATCACCAGAATTTTACAGCAGTGTCCCTTGTAATTATCCTTTTACACAAACAACCTGTTTCAGTGTAGCTACAACTTCCACTAAATCAGATTGATTTTCCATTACCTGTTCTATTGGTTTATAAGCTGCGGGAATTTCATCTAAAACACCAGGGTCTTTACGGCATTCTATACCCTTAGTTTGCTCAATTAAATCATCAAGGGTATAGACATTTTTAGCTTTTGCTCTTGATAATAACCGCCCTGCACCATGACTACAATTATGAACTAGAATTGGTGTGTAATTTTCAGTGAAAACAATATAATTATGATTGTCTTCTACTGTAAAATTATAAACTGGTAAATATTCTTCACCTTCAACCTTAAATATTCTATTCATGGCCAAAGTAGTATCCAGAGATTGCCCAGCAAATTTGGCGACATTAATCATTTTACCAGCTTTAGCCAGAGAAGAAATATTATCACATTTTAATGAGCCACCAATTAAAGATTGAGCTAACAAAAATTTATCAGTAAGGCATTTTTCAGGTAGTTCATTAATTACCAATCTTTGGCAAATCTCTCTAAGTTTATTCAAGATATTAATATCTCGAAATTCTATCACATAGTTTTGGCGATTTCGATAAACTTTGTAAGCTACTCCCAAAGATAGAAGTGTACTAATGATGATAGAGAACATTGTTTTTTTGCCAATACTAATAGAGGCAGTATTTTTGTTAAATGTTCCATTCCCGTCTAAATATCCAGCGAGAAAGTAAAGAGCTAAAAATGGATTACCTAACAAAATATTAGGTAAATTGGTGATAGCTTCTTTAACTTTATCTGCTGATAAATTCTTGCGCTCTTTAATGTGGATGCTACCATCAGATAGAATCACACCCAATAAATAGTAAAAGTTTGCATCTTGTTCTTCCCAAGTTAAATTAGAACGAATATTTACTTGAGTAGGAACAATTGCACCTCCAGATAAAGAAGTGATTTCAGAAATTGATTTATAGGTGAGCAACCCTTGTTCATAAGTGGCAAATGGATGATCTGGGGTGCAGGTGATGATATTTTCTAACTTACTTCTAGTTTGGGAAAGGGAATATTTGTGAACTAAAGCTAGTCTTTCGCTTTGTTCTAAAATGTTCTTAAGTTCAAATTTCTGATTTTCTTGGTTATAAGATATTAATCGAATTGGTTGAGACGAGTTAAATACATCTTCGATATTCATCAAACCAAACTCAGTTAATATTTTAGTTCCAGCCGGAAAACAAGAACAAAAACTATGAGTGTTTCCTTTACCTTTGACAATAAAAGATTTTGCTCCCATTGAACCGGGAATAATACCATAATCTTCTTTTTCTGCTCTGACTGCACCTTTACGAGTTACATAAACTTCTTCACCAAAATGTACTTCTTTTTCAGCATAATTATGATGACAATTTACTTGTAATAAAGGTTTGGTTGATTTACCTCCAGCCAAATGTTTTTCAATGATGTGCTTAAATCTAGCCATCATCACATCACGGTTATATCGTGCATAATTTTGTGCCCATTGTAAATCGTGCCAGTAGGCTTGAAATTCTGGTGTATTGGCTACAAAATAAGCTAAATCGGCATCAGGTAAACGATTATCTGCCATTCTAGCTAGTTCTTTAGCTGTACTAATATGGCATTGAGCAAGGGTATTACCAATATTACGAGAACCAGAATGTAACATTAGCCAGATTTGGTTTTCTGTGTCTAGGCAAACTTCAATAAAATGATTACCACCACCCAGAGAACCGAGTTGTTTCATGGCTTTGGTTTCTAAGTCTTGGACACCTGGATGTAAGTTCGTAAAATCATACCAACCTTGCCAATTGGTAACAACTTTTTCTATTTCTTTGTTTTCATTAAATCCTGTGGGTATTGCTGCTTCAATATCCAAGCGAATTTTTTTTAATTTTCCTTCTAATTTATCACCACTAAATGGCAGTTTAATAGCGCTCATACCACAATTATGGACGAATACACCAGATGTAAGGGCAAAATTGTGATATTCTGGTACTGTCAGACAGTACACATCTTCAGTGTAATCAAGGGGAATTACGGCCAAAACTTTATGATTACATTTGTGTTCTTTTTGGTGATGGTTATGAAGTCCTATTGGTGTTTTAACTTCTGCACCACAAATTTCGCAAGTGTAGATACGATTGGCAATTTCCTGAGATTTAGTCCGTCCTTTTTGACTTTTGTTATATGCAATTAAATGTTGTTTACCGCGAATACCATTACCTGCAACTGCATTTTTAAAATGTGCTGGTTGCTGCTCCATATATTGAAGAATGTTTTTTGTTCCTCGCTCGGCATAATATTTGTATCCTTCTGGTGTTTGTGCTTTTGCTCTAAGAGCCGCAATACGTTTTTCTTCAAATTCAAAAGACTGCCAATGTTGATTATTTTCTACTAAAGAACGATGATAAGCTGAATGATCATGATTGCCTATAAATTCTAAATTTACTGGACGATTATCAGATTCATTAAAGTTACGATGATGAATAACTGTTCTTTGCCCAACAAATTTAGGAATTTTTCCCATTAACCCGGATCTGGCAATAATCCAATGTGCTTTTTGCCATCTACCAGAGTATGGTTGAGAAATTAATGTATATCCATCTTTATCAGTTCTAGAGTAGAAAGGCATAAGGGAAGTACCTGGTTGTAGTAACTGTGCTTCTTGATAATTCCCATCTCTCAACATGAATTGGTGGTCATGTGTACATATAATTTCTTCCTTGTTATCAAGAATTACTTTGACTAAGGAGGCTTTTTTTCTGGTTAACTGAGCAGTTGCTTTAGCTGCTACAATTTTACCTGTGGGAGTACAAGCATAAACAATAATTTCCTGATTAATCTCTGCGAGTTGTTTAATTGAATAGGATTTACCATCAACTAAAGGAATTAAGGTTTCTCCTACAAAACAACCAATATCTACACCGACAGCCGCAGGAATAATGGCTTCTTTGGTGGCAATTACTGAACCAACTAAAGCTCCTTTTCCTAAGTGGACATCTGGCATTAAGGCAACGTGTTTAAACACAAATGGCAATGAGGCGACATTTTTAGCCATTTTGGTTTCATCTGGGGTTAAGGGGTGATTTGCCCAAGATAAAACGGGGGCTGTTGTTTGAATTTCTAAGTTTTCGTAGGGCATGGTTTTCTATTTGTTAGGTTTAATTTGTAGTTGATTCAAACAATAATTTTTCCAATTTGACATGAGTTGATGATCAGGTTTTACATTCTATATTACAATATACTACATCATGTATAGATGTCAAGAGAAAATCATCTCCTCTGGGGTTGTCTCAAGTTACTCTATGGTAGCGTTTTTTATGCGGTGCTGTATTTAACTGTAGAGCTAGATTTTGAGAATCAAGAGGGTAGCTGCTGTTTTACTTGATAGGTTAAATTTTGATGTGGTGGGTAAAACAAAGCATTATTAAATCGTTGTGAAAAAATGAAACATGAATAAATGGTAATACCAATTCTCTAAAGTTCGGTAACAGATAGGATTCCTGTTTGATTTTTGAAAAATACATAGGTGGGCATTTCCGCAAATTTTCCGCTTCTACCTCAATGTTTTACCGAAAAATGCCCACCCTACACATACTTAAAATTTTTCATCAATCATTTAGGATTACTATACAAATTCAGAAATCTTTGTTAAATCTGGCTTTCTTAATTATTAATTGTTAATTTTGAATTGGTATTAATCGGTAAGGTAAACCAGAAATTTGCTCCCGAACCAGGATGACTGGTTACTCCAATTTCTCCCCTATGTGCATTAATAATTTGACGACAAAGATATAAACCCAAGCCAATACCCGTAGAACGAGAGCGATCGCCTCTGGCATATCGTTCAAACACCTGTAAACACTGCTCTTCGGTCATACCTACACCATTATCCTGTACAAAACAACGAATACTCTCCCCTTCTAGGGTGGCTTGCAGGGTAATTTGTAATCCTGAAGGGTTATGATTTAAGGCATTACTAATCAAGTTTTCAAATACACGCCTTACTTGTAAAGGATCTGCATAGATAATCGGTAAATTAGATAAAATTAAATTGTTGATTACGGCTTTATTTTTGACTAATAATGGTTCTAATTCTTCAACTATAGAACAAACTAAATTACTAAGTTGTAGAGGTTCACAATTTAGCGTAACTCCTCTATTTTCTGTAGCATGAGTTTCTAAGAGTGAATTAATCAAACTTAATTGACGTTCTCCACTTTCGATCATGCGTTCTAAAATATTGCGTGGTAAAGAGATATTTTCTACAGATGATTGTTGCCAATGTTTAAATAACATCATTGTTCCCATAATGGGAGTACGTAAATCATGGGAAACAGCGTGTAAAAACTCATCTTGTCGTTTATACAATCCTTCTAATTCTATCATTTTATCTTGCAACTGAGCAGTTCTTTCTACCACTTTGCGTTCTAGGTCTAAGTTCATCCGTTGGATTTGTTCAAAGAGTAGTGCTTGTTGAATAGCGATCGCTAATTGTGTAGCTAACTGTTGCAGCAGTTCAATTTCGGTTTGTTGCCAATAACGTACCCTAGAACATTGATGAGCAACTAATGTTCCAAAAAATTCATTACCTACCATAATTGGCACAGCTAAACAGGACTTTACCTGATGTTTTTCAAAATAGTAATTCCGCTTGGGAGAAATTTTGACTTGGCTGATATCATCAACTTGTAGTAAATTCAATTGGGAAAATAAAGTCGTTATTTCTTCAATATAATCATTATCTTGTAAAAATAAATCATAAACTAATTCCCAATCTGGTGCTGTAGATTCAGCGAAAATTCTTCCATACCAACTAGACTTAAAATTGCTAATCAATACTCTATCAGCTTGGAGAAATTCACGAACTTCTGTAACTGTAGTATTGAGAATTTCTTGTAAATTCAAACTTCTCCGAATTCTTAAAGCTATTTCAGCAATAAGACGTTCTCGTTCTGATGCAGCGCGTAATTGTACTTCCGCTTGTCTACGTTCTGTAATATCAATACCGAAACCAAAAAAGAAGTTAAGCTGGCCATCTTCTTTAAAAATTGCTCTCCCGTGCCAGTCTAAAAGTAATTTTTTCCCACTTTTAGTTAATATATAATTTTCTTGTACAGGTAATAATTCTTGTGTCATTGCTGATTCAAATACTGTTTTTAGTATTTCTCTTTCTTCCACGGGAACAAAGGTAGATATATAGTCAGTATTTGCAACTTCCTCAAAAGTGTAACCAAGAGCATTTAGCATGGCTTGATTCATCATTTTTACTGTGCCATCGGGATTGATAGCGACAAAAAAAGCTGGCGAAGTTTGCACTATTGTAGTATTAAAATCTCTTTCTTGGCATAATTCAATTTCAGCCATTCTCCGTTTAGTAATATCACGGGCAAAGCCTTGTATTCCCACAACATTACCATCAACTATTATTGGTGTTTCTACAATTTCTGTAAATAAAATATCTCCATTTTTATGACAACAAAGAACTGTATAGGGAGCAGAACGTTCACCTGTTAATAAAACTTGGTCTACTAATTCAAATATTTCTGCTTTGGCAACATCATCTACTATAATAAATTCGCAAGTTTTGCCAATCAATTCTTCTGGTGCATATCCTAATACCATTTGTACAGAAGGAGAAACATATTGAAAAATATGGTCATTATCATGAACATAAAAAAAGACTTGTTCACTACCTTCTACCATGATGCGGAATCTTTCTTCGCTGTGTTTAAGAGAAATTTCTGCTTGTTTACTTTCTGTAATATCTATACCACTAGCAATTACATAACTGATTTTTCCCCAATCATCTAAAAGTGCGGTTATTGACCAAGAAATTAATCTTTTTTCCCCATCTTTTGTTAACCAATATCCCTCATAATCAATCGGAAATTGTTCTGGTTTAAGTTCTAAAAAATTAGTTGGAGCAGAATTTACTGCTTCTGGTAGTAGTAATAATTCCCAAAAATATTTATTTTGTACTTCTGGGAATGAATATTTGCTAATTTCTTCACAAGCACGATTAAAGCGAACAATTCGTCCTTGTTGATCAACTACAATAACTAAAGCACCCACTGTATCAAGAATTGTAGACACAAAATTACGTTCTTGACTTAAATCTTGAATTAGTTCTTTTAACTGTATAGTCATTTGATTAAAAGTGGCTGCTAATACTCCCATTTCATTCTGTTGATTCACCTTGATATGTGTATCTAAATCACCTTTACTAATTCTTTTGGCAGCAGTTGTTAATCGCTGTAAAGGTAATATAATTTGTCTTTGAAACCAAATACTAACAATTATGGTAAATATGATAACAATCGAGATAGATACACCCATAAACAGTAGCATTTGCTGAATAGGTGCATAAACTTCTGCAACTGGAAGTTCTACAATAATTTGCCATCTTAAAGTGTTAATAGGAGATACAGCACCTATCACTTCTACACCTTTTAAGCCACGATATGTAACCCAAGAGTTTAAATTATTCAATCGTTGATTTTTCTTAATAAATGGTTGATCAGATAAATCTTGAAATTTCAAAGATGTGGGAGCTTGTTCTTTGGATATAATGAGGAAATTACGATTATCAATTACATAAGCATAGCCAGTTTTACCTATCTGATTTTGGTAAATAAAGTATCTAAGAAATTTAAGATTTACTCTAGCTATTAATATACCATTAACTTCATCTTTCTGGTTACGAATAGGAACAGCTAAAGTCACAATTGGCTCTTTAGTTACGGGATCTATTTCTGCGGGGCTAACAAAATCTTCTTTATATTTGAGAGGATATAAAATCCAAGGTGCTTGAGTGATAGCATCAAGATTTGCCTGTCCATAAGGAGAAACAACAGAAATAATTTTCCCTGAATTATTCAAAATTGCTACTGTTTCGTAAGCACTATGATGACGAGTTAAAGCAGTGAGAAATTTTTGTTGAGTTTCTACTGATAAATCAGTTAAACCTTGAACTCTGGCTAAGTAACTAAGTTTACGTTGTAAATCATCTAAATAAGCATTTATTTTTGCTGCTGCTGCTTGTGAGTGTTCCTGTTGTAAAACTTCTAATTGTTGTATTTGGGTTTGAAAGCTGAGATATGTCAACGTACTAGATATTAGTAACAGGGGTATTACTACTAGTAACACTAAACCATATCTTAGTTGATTGGTAATAGAAAAAAATCCCTTGTATTTCTGTTTTTTCATCTCAACTCCTGAATAAACTGATTTTAAGGTGCGATATCAATTTTGCCAGTAATAATATCTTGCTGAATAGATTTAATAAATTTTGTTTGTTGAGGAGTTAAGGAGCTATTGAATAAAGTTATATCTTGAACTCCCTCGAAAATACCAAATTTATATTGTTTACCTTCCCACCGTCCTTGCTGTGCTAAAGTTGCTCCTTCTAATAATAATTGTGGGATTTGTTGAATCACAAAAGCAACAATATTATTGCCAGCTAATTGATAATGCTTTTGAGTGCCATCAATCGGATAAATCCAAGTAATTACAGAGATTGATTTATTAGTATTTGCTGCTTGCAAAACACCAAAATTACCTAAATCTGCATCACTGACTAAAACATCTACTCCCCTATTAATTTGTGTTTTAGCAATACTTTTAGCTTTATTGGGGTCTTGCCAACTATTTACCCAGTTGATGGAAACATTAATATTAGGTTTTGTTTTTTTTGCAGCCCGTTCTACTAAAATAGCTTCTTCTAAAGTAATTAATTGGGGTTTACCACCAATAAAAGCAATTTTGTTATTTTTGGTTGTGAATGCAGCAATTACTCCAGCTAAATAACCAATTTCATTACTACGAAATGCTAAAGCTCCCAAATTTTTATTATTACCGCCGTAGCTAGTGATAATGGCAAATTTATGGCGCGGAAATTCCTGTGCTACAATTTCAGATGCTTGTATATATTGCCCACCATGACTAATAATATAATCAAAATTTTGTTGAGCATATTGACGCAGAATTTTTTCTGCATTAGCTTCTGATACATTGGTAGTATAAGCTATTTCCGCGCCAAGTTGTTTTTGAATTAATTTTAGCCCTTCATAACCTGATTGATTCCAACTGCCATCATTAATTGCGCCAGGAAAGATAATTGCTACTTTAAAAGCTCCAGATGCTGGATGAATAGATATGGGTTGACTGTTGGTATTAATGGGTTTGCAGGCAATAATGAATAGACTGAGAAGAACCCCAATAATTTTGGTGGTAGTAAAATGGGAGCGATACATATTTGACATATTTATTAAATTATGATCATAGACTAATATATATTTTCTAAAAATGTCTTTGGAAAATGAGATTTCTGTGTGTTTGCGGGTAAAATCTGCCCTTACTTATGCAAGTTAAGTGTTCAAAACCTGATTTTTTGCTCTTCACTCATTGAGAATGCGATCGCACTAACGATATTTTTCTGCATCTACCCTGTTTTGCTTAGTTAATCACTATACTTTTCATAAACGAGAATAAAAGCATTAAATTACGCCCTTGCATCACCCGATTGGATGAATCTATCTACTGACCTTGATGTGGGGAAGTGGAATTTAAATTATTGTCCTACGATGCAATCAATAAGGAATTCAACAGGGCATATTTATGAATACAAAATTACCAGATTATCAAAAAAAAGAAGTTCCGATTAATAAAGTTGTTATTCTTAAGTCTAATTTACATAAATTAGCAAATCAACTTAAATTAATTGGTAAATGGATTGAGAATTTACTAACCATAAAATGTGAGTTTAAAATCTGGCATGGTCAAGACCACGCAGGATGTGATATATGGAAAATTTACGATCCTAGAACTAATCGCACATTTCCTTTAGCATCTGAGGAAGAAGTAAGAGAATGGATTGAGAAGTCTTTTTATCGTCCCCATCAAGAAAGCGATCGCTCAATCAACTCCTTCGATTTATATCAACGCAGACTGTTTTTCTAAAACAATCTCAGTAAGTAATGGGATACCTGCTAACAAAGTTAACCATAAATCTACTCAAAAATTGACAACATCCCCACCAAACTAGAAACCTATGAAACTCAAAAATTTTACTCAAACCGTTACTGCCATTACTATTACTGCAACCGTAACTTTTGGTATCACAGAGCAAGTTCAAGCAGGAGTATTAGGAGGATCTTTAACTGGTTCTTATAACGTTGGTAAAACCTCCTATCATCTTACTGATTACAGCCGCAAAGAAATTTATACTGCTGATGACACAGATTATCGAGAATTAAGAGTACAGTTTTTTTATCCTACTAAAACTATTCCATCAGGCACATCTGCACCTTATGTTAATACTCCCGTAATCAATAAAATAGATACAGAAATGTTTCCTGGTTATGGTGTAGGTGCATTACTCAATTCTGTACAAGTTAATTCTATTCCTCAAGCTAATATTGCCAATAATGAATCCAAATATCCTGTATTGTTTTTTTCACATGGTTTGATGGAATTGCCCGAATTTTATACCTCTTTTGTTGAACAACTCGCTAGTAATGGTTATATAGTTGCCACCATCAATCATAGTTATGATGCTTTAGCTACGGAGTTAGCAGGCGGTAAAGTTGTGAGTGCATTTGAAAACAATGTTTTGCTTCCTGGTATTTTCAATCCCGAAATATCTAAGCAAGCAACACAAATACGAGCAGCAGACGCTCAATTTTTACTTAATGAATTATCTAAAATTAATAGCAATGATCCAGAGAATATATTGACAGGAAAATTAGATTTAGATAACGTTGGTATTTTTGGACATTCACTTGGTGGTGCAACTGCGGCTGAAGCTATGCGTTTAGATAGCCGTTTTAAAGCTGGTATTAATATGGATGGTACATTATGGACTGATGTCGTTAATACTGGTTTAGACAAACCATTTATGTTGATGAATGGTAGTAATTTCGATAACACTAGGCAGACATTTTATAATAATTTGCAAGGTGACAAATACAATCTAACCATTAAAAACGCCCAGCATCAAAACTTTAGTGATAAACCTTTACTGGGGGCAAATAATTCAGGTTTTACTGATATATTTGAATCTTTAACTCCTGGGCAAATTGGCACAATTGACCCTCAGCTTAACAACCAAATTATTAATGATTATACTCTGGATTTCTTCAACAAATATCTGAAAAATAAAAATGCACCCCTGCTAGATAATCAACAGGAGAATGACAATATTAAATTTACATCTAGTCCTAAATCAGTTCCAGAACCAAGTATTTCTATAGGATTAATGGGTATTTTTGGTTTATTCTTCTTGACTCATCCTTTACGACGTACTGCCAAAATCAAATAACCAGGTTTTATTATAGTCACCAAAAGTAAATATTCTTTACAGCACGTTTCAGGTAAATGAGGTACAAATTTTGGGAACAAAGCCTTATGTGAAGAGACTTTTACCCCTGTTCCCTGTTCCCTGTTCCCTGTTCCCTGCTGTATCTAAAGGGAGGTTTTAACAATACTCCTCTTTTTTTTATTCCTTTGAGTTATAATCTTGACTATAGGAATCCTAAATGATTCGTGAAAAATTTTCCATAAGTGTAGGGTAGGCATTTTTGAGTAAAACACTGAACAGAAGCGGAAAACTTTAGGAAATATGTAGAGACGTTGTAAATAACATCCCTACATTCAAGAACAAGTATTACTTTTTATCTAAAAATCAACTTTCTAACTCATAAACTACGAACTTGGAATTTTTCAAACTGCATAGAAAAACCATTTCCTTCTGGTGAAGCACACATTACACCTACATTTAAACTGGCTACTGGAGTTAAATAACCCAACCGCAACATTATATATTCAATTCCATCCAAAGAATATTCCACCTCAACCGCAGTACCCCGACGATGCACCCTAATCCAAATAGCAGCAGGATTTTGTGGTAAAGGCATCACCGACCAGTCAGAATAATCACGAGTAATTACAGCACTAATTTGTTGTATACCATTAACAAATTCAATGCCACATTTTAACCAATTACGCTCATCCAAGCGCACCATTAAACCAGCTTGATCATATAAATCTTTGTATTGTCCGCTAACTTTAACTTCTGCAATAAAATCTCCTTCAACTTGTTGATAGAAAAAATGCCCACTATCACGAATAAAGCCATAATGAGTTTCTCGCCAAAAGTCTGTTTTTGTGTGGGTAGTGACCAAGATAATATCATCTTTCAATTCCCAAATATGCGGTTCATTGTACCATTGCATAGGCATACAGTAACCCTCTTGATTTCTATTTTTTGTGTTGCAATAGAATAAATACAAATAGAATATAGGAATCCTAAATAATTCATGAAAAATTTTAAGTATGTGTAGGGTGGGCATTTTTCGGTAAAACACTGAACAGAAGCGGAAAACTGTAGGAAATGCCCACCTCAGTATTTTTCAATAATCAAACAGGAATGCTATACCTAATCAAAGTATCTCCTCGTTTAAAACCTTAACCTATCTTTCATTAAATTTCATTTTTTCACATTTTTGACATCAATTAAACTAATATTTTTTCAAGTTTGAGTATCTTAAATACCCAATTGCCAAACTTTTATTTTTTCCCCACTTTTACCAATCAATATCTTACCATTGGGACTAAATGCAAAAGGAAGACTAGCCGGAAAATCTCGAATTACTTTTCCTGTTCCCACATCCCATAACCTAACAATTGCTAAAGGATAGTTACCATCATTAGCGGTTAAAACAAAACTACTAGCAAAGGTTTTATTATCAGCACTTAAACTAACTACATCATCTGTAACAGGAGATGGTTTAAACTTTGTCAAATCTGCATTGCTCAAAGTCCGTTTTACCTTACCTGTAGTGATATCCCAAATTTTAATTGTGTTGTCTTCACTGCTAGTTACTACGGTTTTATTAGACGAATCAAAAGCCAAAGTACGAATTTTATCTTTGTGTCCGGTTAAGGTATTAACTAATTTTCCTGTGGAAGTATTAAATAGCTTAACTGTATTGTTATCATTGGCTGTACCGACAATTTTACCATTAGGACTGTAAGCGATAGCCAAAAGATTATCAGGGGAATTGCCTGTATTGAGGGTAGTAATTAATTTTCCTGTTTTTAAATTCCATAATTTGATATTTTTAGTTTCGGTTTCGCTGACTAGACTTTGATTATCTGGGCTAATCTTTACCAAATTGACTATATTAGTATGACCTAGCAATGTGGTTTTTAATTGCCCTGTTTGGGGATTCCATAATTTAATTGTTTTGTCTGAACTCCCACTAGCTAAGGTTTTACCATCAGGACTAAAAGCAACTGCACGAACTGCATATTTATGTCCTGTTAATGTGCGAATTGTTTTACCAGTATTACTGTCCCAAAGTTTAATAGTTTTATTTCCTAAAGCAGCTGCAATAGTTTTGCTGTCAGGGCTCCAAGCAATAGCATGAGCAATTTCACCTGTCATTGTACTAGAAGCTTCTGGTGGTTCAAAATTTTCTCTATAGTTGAAAGCTTCTCCAGCACTTCCTTTAAATAAAGTATTAACTAATTCACCCGTTTGTAAATTCCATAGAGTTAAACTACTATTTTTCCCATCCGCAGGCCCTGAACAACTACGCTCATAGGTATAACTAGCAATAGCTACATTTTTACTGTTTGGACTAATTGCCATAACTCTGCTATAGATGGGACAATAAGTATTAGGATAAACTTTTTTTAAATCTAAGTTCTGGATGAGTTTGGCATTTGTCCAAGATTTGGTAATAGAATTACTACTGGAAGTTTGAGCAATTGCATTTGTGTTGCTATTATTTAGCATTAAAGCTAAGGGTAAAGCAGTAAATAATGTTAATACAGTAACAGAAGTAAATAAAAATTTCATTGGTTGCACCTGGATAGTTATGTTTAATTATTCTGCTGCTTGCCAAAAGATATAAGGTCTACCACCAGCTAATTGTTTACTAATAATTTTAAAGTGACCATTTCTTGCTTCTAAATTAACGCGAAAATATAGCTTTTTGTTGCGGAATTGGAAGCTATACATATAAAGATTAGCTTGACCAACACAAGAAGCATATTTAGGTTCTAAGGTGGCTTCATACTCCACAGATTTATTACTAGATTTTATCACTTTGGCGTTATTAGCTATCAATTTAGTATCTGCTACAACAATATGATCTGCTCCTCCTTCAACACCAAAGACCATCCACCATAAACCTATATTTGCAGGACAATCTCCTGATTTGCGTTCTACATTTAATCTCGTACTTGGTTTGTCAAAACTAAGATTTTGAGCTTGTGCAGTAGTTGATGTGTTAAGGATAATAGCAAGAACTAAACCTGTTAAATCTGGTAATAATTTCAAGTTGTTCATGGTTTTTGTTTTCCTGTTTAAACTCAAGTATTTGAGCTTTTTGGTGTTATTGTAATTCAAAAATTAATGGTTCTTCACTAATAGCAGAAATTACAGCCCCATATTTACTTTTGGGAATTGATAATACTTGCTGACTGTTGAGGATAATATCTTGACCTGCAATAGTTAGCCAAGCAGAACCTGATAATATTTGCAGTTCGTGTAGTTGTTGGGGTAATCGCAATGATTGATTGTGCTGAAGGGTGAAAAGTCTAGAAGATGAAATGTTCTGCTGTTTTACTAACATTTTAATTCTCCTGATAGAATTTAAACTGCATTTAAGTTCATGGTGAAAAGTGGAAAGCCTGTAGTTTGTTCTAATCGTTTTCCTATGACTACAAAACCACACTTTTTATAAAAGTCTTGAGCTTTGTGATTTTCTTGGAAAACTTCGACTAATAAATTGCTTTCTAGTGATTTGGCATATTCAATTAGTCGAGTTCCATAACCTTTGCGTTGGTGAGTGGGTGAGATAAATAACCCACCGATCATATTGTTTAATAAAGCAATAAAACCAACTAGATTTTCATTGTCATTTTCTTGAATTACCCAAATTTTAGCTTTTGGTATGTAAATATTAATGATCGCATCTTTTTGTATGTTTAAAATCTCTGCTGAGATAAAAGTGTGAGCAATTTTTGATGCCTCATACCAAATATTTACTACATTTGCTAAATCACTATCTTGATAAGCTCTAATCATAATTGGGAAATTCCGATAAAAAAGAAAGTTAATTACACAGTTCATTAATTAACTATTAATTAATAGGTGTTGTTTAATTTGTTCTGCCCAAGTTTGATTATCATCTACAGTAATGATAATTCGTTGCCAATTTTCGTTTGTAAGTTCTAGAGTTAAATAATTTTGCTCTTGGGTAACATACCAAAATTCTTTACCTCTGCTACTGTAGTATGTTCCTACTTTCATGACTCCAGGTAAGGTTAGACCAGGACTTTTAATTTCAGCCCAACTACTAGCGGGTATAGATGTGGAAATTGATTGAATATGATCATAGGGTAGGATGATGTTTTGATGATAATTAAACGCTAAAATTTGCTCGTACCATTCCCATGAAATTTGTAATTTTTGATCATCCATAAAACTGATATTCATGAATTTATTCCTCGATGTTTTCAGAATGTAAATTTAGTGATAATAGTTCTTTAGTTTGTGCTTTCGGTTTGCTGATGTTTTTATAGTAAAGGGGGAAATGAAGTAGTAACTTCCAGCAATAGATTCACCCAATCGGGTGAACCTGTTGGGTGAGTATCAAAAAAACTATGGAGGGAGGTACAGACTTGATGAGTTATGAGATTGTGAGATTAGTTAAGGAAGAGACAGTTTTGTAGGAAGGAAAGATAAATGTATCCGCTAACTAATTATCTTACGATAAATCAAGCAAATAGATATACAGAGTTAAGTTCTGTTGTTTCTTTGATTAATTGGCAAAAATATATACTAATTATCTCTGTAGAAAGTTTTAAAGCACATTATACTAATTGTCAAATCCAGACAGATATAGAAGAGCAGCTAGAAACCTTTATTAGTTGGGTTCTTAGGGTAACAGTAACTGGTGAATATTCTGGAAATGAAGCTATGGAATTATTAGATCAAGCTTGGATAGCGCAGAAGTTGGTTTGGTGGTTGCGAGAATCCCAGAATTGATAGTCAAATTATCTTTTATTTACAGCCATTTTCAAACTCATGAACATAGTATTAGTATGAAAAATACCCAAGTCAACATCTTCTTAGGCAACCCCATCATGAAAAATATCTCTGTTATTTTGCCCTTCAGGATGTTGTTAGCTCGTTACTCTAATGCACTAAGCACAATTGTACAACCAGCTAAGGTTTCCCTAGAGTTCTTACAGTGGCGGCATCAACTGCTTCTTAACCGTCTGCCTTGGTTAATTGGAGTAACGTTAATTGCATTATTAATGATCATTTTTCTCAATCTGTTTTTGACTATTCCCAGTCTCAATGCTTCGGGAGATCCCAAACTAGCTTTTGGGGATGAGAAGTTATATCAGTATTTCCATTTTTCCATTACTCAAATTTTAGGGCTGCTGTTGTGTGTTGTCTTGCTAAAGCATCAAGGTATGCGTCACCATCCCCAGCGTTTATTTTTATTAGTTTCTTTTTGTTTATTACTAACACCACAAATCATTAGTACCATTTATGGAAATTCACATTTTGATCCTTTAGCATGGATTTTGTTTTATGCTATCCAAGCAATTCTGATTCCGGTTCATTGGCAGTTGCATCTGTTGTCACAGGTGATTGTTATAGGTTACTTTACATTGATGATGATATTAGGATTCAGAGATCCCGATGTGACTTTAGCGGCTGGTTATTGGGTAGCAGGATTCTATACGGCTTTAATTTGCATTGTGGCTAATTTAGGGGTATTTCTGTATGAAAGTGCGTTGAAGCGAGAATTTGATTTACGTCAACAGTTGCGGGTGTTTCTCCATGCGGTTTCCCATGATTTGCGAAATCCGGTGTTAGGGATGGTGATGACGTTAAAAACTTTTGTTAATTCATCTGGTGAAGATGCTAAGATTTCCCAAGAGTTGCTAGAACAATTGATTGCTGGAGGCGATCGCCAATTTGAACTGATCAACTCTTTATTAGAAGCCCATTCTACAGAAATTCACGGTATTAATCTACATCGTCAACCCATTGCTATTGATAATTTATTAAATTCAGTTATTACGGATTTTCAACCATTTTTCCAACAGGCTAAAACAACCATTTCTCAGAATATCTCCTCTGGCTTACCTTTAGTCAATGCCGATCCTCTTCATCTCCGACGAGTTTATGAAAACTTGATTTCTAACGCTCTTAAATATAATCGTCCCGGCTTAAACTTAAATTTTAGTATAGAAATATTCACAACAAAATCAAAAATACAGGGAAAAAATCATTGGTTGCGTTGTACTGTGACGGATAATGGTATCGGCATGACTCAACAACAATGCGACCATCTTTTTGATCTTTACACCCGTGAGCCCAATCGTCGTCAATCTCTGAGTCTTGGTTTAGGACTCTATATGTGTCGGTTAATCATCATGGCACATGGAGGAAAAATTGGTATTACTAGCAATCCTGGTCATGGTTCAACCTTTTGGTTTACACTTCCTGTACAATAATTTCTACACTATGACATGATTAGTTAGTAAAATTAATGGCATCCAGTATGGAGAGTGAAAATCAACTGCTTTCCCCGATACGAATTTTAATTGTTGAAGATGACCCCATGATGCAAATCGGGTTAAAACATACCCTATCAGCACATTCTCACTTAAAAATTGTCGGTACAGCAGAAGATGGTGCTTTGGGTATAGAATCGGCAACTGCTCTTCAGCCTGATGTGGTCATAATGGATGTGGGGATGCCTCATGTTGATGGAATTACGGCCACACAAAAAATTAAGCAGATTTTACCCAATATTAAAGTAATAATACTTTCCTCTCATACTTCACAAACCGAGGTAATAGCGGCACTTTCTAGCGGTGCAGATGGTTATTGTGTCAAAGGAACAAGTGCAGATAATTTAATTAAAGCTATTGATGTTGTTTATCAAGGTGCTACTTATTTAGATGCTCAAGTGGCTCAAACTGTGATTAATCAACTAAAACCTGTTACCTCAGAAACCAAGTCTACTCAAAGCATTCCCCCTGGAACTTTATCAGGTCGAGAAATGGAAGTTTTGCGGTTGATTGTTGAAGGTTATAGTAATCCAGAAATTGCTAAATCTTTGTACTTGAGTGAACATACAGTCAAAACCCATGTTAGGGGAATTATGAATAAGTTGTTGGTAAATGATAGAGTACAAGCTGCGGTGGTGGCTTTACGTTCTGGATTAGTTTAGCTATTTTATCAAAAACTGCTAAAAGCACTATTATAGCTAAATGAGAAAATAGTTAGATGATTACCAATAAATACAGCAGGTTTCAGGTAAATGAAGTACAAATGCTCAAAAGAAAGCCTGATGCTAAAGGAGTTTCCACCCTGCGATGCACTGAGCTTGTCGAAGTTTTCGCTGTTAAGAGTTTCCTGCTGTAATATTTTTGTAGGGTTTTAGTTATCCCGGTTAGTGGCATGAGTTTAAAAGCAGTTCTGTTTGATTTTAACGGTGTAATCATCAAAGATGCATCTATCCAGATGAAACTGATAGATGAAATTTTAGTGCAAGAAAATTTACAACCTTTACGTAGACAGGAACGCCAAACATATTTAGGTAGGAGCGATCGCACTTGTTGGACAGAACTGTTAAAATTTCGCGGTAGGGTGGTGAGTGAAAAGTATTTGGCTGAAATCTTCCAGCGTAAGGCACAAGCCTACAGTTTAGAATTGGAGCAACTAGAGACGATTCCTATATATCCAGGTGTAGAAGATTTAATTTTTCAGTTGCGATCCGTTTCGCCATCCCATCAGATAAAATTAGGCATAGTCAGTGATGTTACCAGTAAAGAAGTAGAGCTAGTATTAGAACGGACAAAACTAGCCAGCTATTTTTCCGTAATAGTCACAGCCGACGACTTAACCACCAGCAAACCCGCACCAGATGGCTATCTTTTAGCAGTAAAACGCCTCAATGAACAATATCCAGACTTAAACTTACAACCAGAAGAATGTTTAGCCATTGAAGACACTCCCACAGGAATTAAAGCCGCCAAACGTGCTAATATGCAAGTTTTAGGTGTAGCCAATACCTACCCCTATCATTTTATTCAACGTCAAGCTAACTGGGCAGTAGACTATTTAAACGAATTAGAATTAGAACGGGTAGAAGAGATATTTGCCCAAAAAAATGTACAATCTACCGCCAGTGAGTGCTAGAATAGAAGACGTGTATCCGGCACTAGGGGAATTAGCTCAGTTGGTAGAGCGCTGCGATCGCACCGCAGAGGCCAGGGATTCGAGTTCCCTATTCTCCATTTAAAACTGTCGTTTAAGTAAACTTTTGTCCTGACCTGACTATACAAAAACTTATACAGCACAGATTAATTAATAACCAAAAAACAGAAAATTTGATTTATGCTGATTGATAAAATTGTCCAAGAACTGCAAGAAATACCCGAAGACAAACTGGCTGAAATTTATGATTTGATTCACTACTTCCGCTTGGGTTTAAATCAAGAAACAGCCCAACCCCGCACTCCAGGAATACTAACAGGAAAACTCAGCGACGCTTTTTTTGAGCCATTACCAGAAGAGGAACTACAGCAATGGGAGTAAGCTACCTCATTACTGAACTGATTCAGGTAATTCCCAACCACAAGTAAAGAAAGTTATAGAATAGAGGCATTTAAACGCACCGCAGAGGCCAGGGATTCGAGTTCCCTATTCTCCATAATCACCTATTTGAAAGCAGGGGGAAGTTGAAGTTCAATATTTAACTTATTCCCTAATTCTAAAGCATTATTAGTAAAATCAATAATCCCGGCAATCGGTGTAGTAATCATTGTCCCAACTGTAGCTAAGGCAAATAGGCGTTTTTTCAACCGGGTAGAGTTGCGTTGATTTTCTGGCTTCTTAATTTCTGTTTCCACATCCTCAATATCAACAATAATTTCATCTTGGATTTCTTGAGGAAATTGTGCGGCGGTTTGACGCATATTTGTAATAATTTGCAAGAGTTCAGCCGTATTTACTCCGCTAGTTTGGCTAAAATTAGAAGCTGTAACTTGAGCATTATCTTTAGCTTCATTCACCAAGTTACCAATATTTGCACCTTGATTATTATTTGTAATCTCAGTCATTTTTTTGTAATCTCCTTGTTGATTGGAATTGTATATATTGTTAAATATCTGTAACCCATCTCTAAATATTATATTACCTAATTCATCATTGTTCATTCGGTATTGTTGTCGTAGTTGTCGCACTTCAATTGGTTCATAACCATCTAGAAGTTGACGCAAATTGACCTTGATCCGCAGTTTACCAATAGGATACTCTATTTCTCCCATTGCTTCTAGTCCAAGTAATTCTTGATAGTCGAGGGGTTGGTGCTCAGGATGACCAGGAACAGGAACACACTCGCTAGGCTTGGTAAAACTACTGTGAATTTTGTTGAATACATCACGAATCATTAATAGAAAAGGTCGTCGCGTGTTTTCACGACCATCAATAGAAATAAAAATTTTCTTATCTTCAATATCGGCCTTGATGCGAGCTATATTATAAGTTTCTTTACCTTCAGAGTATGCCAGCATTACCCCACTGCGCCAGTAAATTTGATTATATATTTTCTCATGGATGAGAACAATAAACCTAGACATAATGCTTTCCGGCAAAACGCGATAGTGATATTGAAATTCTAAAGTGTCATCTTTCAGCTTTGTCTCTTCTGGTTCATCTTTAGGTAAAAGTCCAGGAATCAGAAATTTCGGTGCGGGACAGTCGGGAAGTTCAAAGCACAGCTGAAATTCTTTCATCAACTCCGTTAGGTAATGATGACGATTTGCCGGGTAGCGTTTTGAGTCAAGGATACGCTTGAGGTCGTCATAAATGAGAATACCTTTAGTTTGAGTTTTCAGAATTTCATCGCTAAGTAAAGTATAAATCCCTTCAGTTACCCAGTCAGGGTTAAGAACATTAGTAGATTGAAGAATAGGGTGATCACGAAAACTTAGTACCAAACCAAGCCGATGCAGCAGGTTAATTAGTTGTTCCTGGTTGCGTTCTTCAGGAATATTTTTTCCTTCACAAATCAAGGTATATTTGTCATAAGTAATAAAATCCTCATTCATATTTTCCAAGTCTTCTTTAACCTCAAACCAGGAGAGAGGCAGAAGATCATACACTTCTTTAAGTTTTCCAACTTCCTCGATAATAGCTTGACAGAGTTGATCAATACCTTCATTAGCTTGGCAGGAAGTTTCAATAATAGCTTTAATATTGGGGTACTTTTCCCGTAATGCTTTACGGTTGATGTCTAGGGGTTGTTCATCTTTTTTATTACCAACAATAATCACAGGTGATTGACCCCCGAAGCTTTCAATTAGTTTCAGCCAGTATTCAATGCGGTTTTCCTCTTCACTAATGCGGCAGTTACACACCAAAAGATAGAGACTACGTTTAGTGAGAAAAAATTGATGGGTAGCGTGGTAGATTTCTTGTCCCCCAAAATCCCAAACGTTGAGACGAACATCTTTACTGTTAACATGAACATTCCAGGTAGTAACGTTTAAACCATCAGTTTGAGATTGATTAGAGTTATAAGTATTGTAAATTAGACGATTGATTAAAGAGGTTTTACCAACACTGCCTTGACCAACTAAGAGTAACTTAGCTTCATTTAAAGGACGAAATGCACCGCTACGAAGTAGACGACAATAGTTAAATATTTCTTCGATAGAACCAGGTTCTTGATGTAGTTTTGGGGGTCCTAAAATTTCTGGAGAAATGGGTAAGGGATTTTGCCGCAGGTCTAATTTTTGGAGATTGGGCAATTCTTCGAGCCAATCTGGTATTTGGGTCAGTTGGTTTCTTGAGAGGTAAAGCTCAGTCAGATTGGTTAATTGTGCGATCGCTTCTGGTATTTCGGTCAGTTGGTTGTTATAGAGGTGAAGCTCTTTGAGATTTGTTAATTGTGCGATCACTTCTGGTATTTCGGTCAGTTGGTTTCTTGAGAGGTTAAGCTCTTTGAGATTTGTTAATTGTGCGATCGCTTCTGGTATTTCGGTCAGTTGGTTGTCTGAGAGGTCAAGCTGGGTCAGATTGGTTAATTGTGCGATCGCTTCTGGTATTTCGGTCAGTTGGTTTCTTGAGAGGTAAAGCTGGGTGAGATTTGTTAATTGAGTAATTGCTTCGGAAAACTCATCCAAGTTTACGCGAATTATAGTTAAATGCTCTAAATTGTGTAGTTTAGCTACTACATCAGGAATTTTTTCCCAAGGATTTCCACTGATATCCAGCTTACGCAGATTGCTCAAATTAGCCAATTCAGGTGGCAAAGACTTCAAATCATTACCCAAAATCAATGGAAAGACCCGACCCTCTATCACCTCGTAGCCTTTAATACCCTGTACTCCTACTTTATCTTTTGCCCAACACCCCAAAATCAACGTTTCGAGTTGCGTTAGCTTGCCAATTTCTGGAGGTAGTTCAGTTAAACCTTTCCCTGATAGGTCTAGTTCCTTCCATCCCTCATCCAATGCCTGATCAATTAGCAACAGCAACTCTTCCTGTGTCATAGATTTCCCCGTCTTGATTTCTGGCATTTAGTAGCTCAAGAACTTAAGTTCAATACCAGTAACGAAAATTTTCGCCTAAATTCCCTGCTTTCTGCCCTATTTTAAGCTTTTTTCATCTCAACGGCAACAAAAATGATACACAAACAGCTTCATATCTCCAAAATCGCCGAAAATAGTTGCTAATACTCTCTCCTTCATTAGCTTTAATCTAC
Organism: Nostocaceae cyanobacterium; assembly: GCA_035299225.1. Lineage (GTDB taxonomy): Bacteria > Cyanobacteriota > Cyanobacteriia > Cyanobacteriales > Nostocaceae > DATGXB01. The sequence goes on from DATGXB010000141.1 coordinate 29,631, forward strand.
CAATATAAATATTTTTGATATTTTTGTAACCCAAGTTAATAGTTATCTATTTGATACTGGTAATGCATAATTGATTATGAGTAATTAATGACTAAATTTCTGTTTTCATCCTGAAAATCCTGAAATCCTGGATATCCTGATTCAGACATATTTCATCCTGAAAATCCTAAAATTCTGTCCATCCTGATACAGACATTCTTCATCCTGAAAATCCTAAAATCCTGTCCATCCTAATTCAGACATATTTCATCCTGAAAATCCTAAAATCCTGGACATCCTGATTCAGACATTTTCACTAATAAGCAACAACACCCTAAATTTCCCCCTTCACCCCTTCGCACAATATCCCCAAAATCTTGTTTATCTCCCTAATATAATAATTATTCAAATCAATCAATAAATTCCCATCTGTCAACTTTAAAAACTTCCATATATCCCCCGTAGTCACCGCACCATAAATAGTTTTAATCTCATTTCCTTCTTGTTGATTAAACAACTGCGCCGCTAACATCGCCGCCGCACATTGACCTAAACCACCTTTAATATTTTCATTTTTCGCCTCAACAATAATCATCACTGGAGCATTAATTGTTAACTGTTCCTTTGAGCGACTAATCACAAAATCACAATAACCATTTAGACCCTTTTCCACATCCACATTAAAATCAGAACCGGAAAATAAACTGATTTGATAATTAGCCTGCCGTCTCACCTCTAACAAAATCGGTGTAATAATCATTTCCGAACGGGCTTTTTCTGTATTAATTGCTAAAGCTAATTCTGTAGTTTCTTCTAAAGCCGTAGCTAATTTATCACTCATTTTTTGAGACTCAACATTAGCAAATAAATCAGCATCTTCCTCAATCACAATATAAAAATCTTTTTTCAATTTACTTAAACTAAAATCACTATAAGCCATAACAATAAACTCAGAATAAAAAGCAACAAATAAAGGTAGAATCTTTATTAATCATACTGAATTTACCTGGTTTTTGGGCAGTCTTTACAGGTTTATCATTTTGTTTGGTAGTGCATTTGAGCATTTTTCATTAATTATACCTTGCTTTAAAATCTTTAAAATTTCTCTGAAAAGTGTACATCAATCTTTGAATTTCATTTACTTGTCCTGGAACTATATTATGTTCCCACTTTTTTCTATGAGTTCGTAGCAATTTTTCAATATTATCAGAGTTCCTGTTAGACACAAAATATATATCTTCTTGTACCTTTAAATCAGAAGCCAATCCTATAAAACTTCTACCTAAATGTAATTGTAAATTTGATGTATAGTGCTTGCATTCAACGGCTATAATTACTCTTGTATGTCTAGGTTCATAGGAAAATTTTCTACAACTTCTAGCCTCTTCTTGTAAAATAACAGATAAATCGCATTCGTGAGCAACCTGTGATTTTCCCTGAATCATAATACCAACATGAGCTTCTAACACTGGTTTATTATTAAATGCTATTACCGCATGAGTGTAAGGTTGTGTTGATACATAAATCTGTCCTGGACTTCTCCGAAACACCAAAAATTGCGTTTCTTGTTCAGATGCATTCTGGAAACTTATATTTGCCCCTTCATTTCTAGCTGCTCTAATCAAAATACTAAACACATAAGCTTCATATAAGTCAGATAAATTAGTTGAATTACTAAACCCTAGTTCAACCAATCTTCCTAATCTATTTCTGATACCCTGAATTAAAGACGAATTAACAGACATTATTTCTGGATTTCCTGGCGCAGAGTATTAAGTAAATTTTGTAGTTCTTGAAATTCCTGCTGACGTAATTCTAATGTTTTAGAGGAAAATTTATGAACTTTCACTTCTTCGTCAGAACCAAAACCTATTTGTGGTTCTAGACGTAAACCATTCATTTCTTCTGTTAAAAACTCACCCAGTTCTTTCTCTAATTCAAATTTATTTGTAATTGCTCTATCGAAAGCATCCAGTAAAAGCAATAATTTTTCCTTTGGGGAGTAATCTTCTCTCTTAATTCTAGAATTTCCTTCTTGTTTTTTCTTTTCTAATTTTCCTTCTATACTGACTATTTTCCCCTCACGAATAGAATTATTTACTTCTTCTATGATCCATCCCATTTCATAGTAATTAATTATATCTTCAATTTGAAGATATAAGTTTTCATATTCTTTTACATCCATTAGTGTTACATTCATAATTATCCTTTATGTTGAATAAAGTAAGCTTTGCAACTGCTTGACAGTCTCCCTAAATTGCTGAACACAACCAAATCTTTAAGCAGCTTCTACCAGATTACCATAATTCTCAAACTCCTGGTATTGCTTCGTCACTCGTTCCCGTACTCTGTGCGGGAATACCATCCACAAACCTCTGCCTTGTATAATAACTACTCTCCACTACCCACACACCACCTCAAAAACCTTAACCTTCTCCTATAAATCAAAACTCACATTCCCATAAAAGCGACAATAGCAGCACCTTACCCGTAATTTCCACATCAAAACCAGAATTACCACCCAAAAAGTAGAAAAAGCAGAATGTCAACCGTAATTTCTACATCAGAACTCGAAAGGCCGAGCTTTTAACTCGAAAGGCCGAGTTCAGAACATGAAATGTCGAGCTTTTAACTCGGAACGTCGAGCTTTTAACTCGAAAGGCCGAGTTCGGAACTCAAAACGCCAAGCTTTTAACTCGGAACGTCGAGCTTTTAACTCAAAAGGCCGAGTTCGGAACTCAAAACGCCAAGCTTTTAACTCGAAACGCCAAGCTTTTAACTCGGAACGCCAAGCTTTTAACTCGGAACTTGGAGAAAATAACTTGGAATTTTGAGCAAATTACTTGACATTTTGAAAAAATCTGTTCAAGATTAGTGCAAAATCACTCAAAACTCCAAGAAAATATCTCCACAGTTCAAGAAAATATCTCGACATTCCAAGAAAATAACTCGACAGTTCAAGAAAATATCTCGACACTCCGAGAAAATATCTCGAAATCACCCAAGTATAGCTTGATGATAAACGCAAAATGCTATACTCAACACTCAACAACTACCAACAAATCATCATCGTAGCTGTAACTTCACCTATTCAGCTAAACAAACCAGACACAACAGCACCCCACTTAGCAAAAAGTCCCCCTAACGTCCAGCCAAGATACAATATTTCTATTGTTAAGATTTGACTTTCCCGCAAATATGAAACATCCATTTCTTGAACGGCTGCACAGTCCAGAACGTCCGGTTATAGTCTTTGATGGGGGGATGGGAACCAACCTGCAAAGACAAAACCTCACTGCTGAAGATTTCGGAGGTGCACAATATGAAGGTTGTAACGAATACCTAGTACACACTAAACCCGAAGCTGTCGCTATAGTTCACCGTGACTTTTTGGCTGCTGGTGCAGATGTGATTGAAACCGACACCTTCGGCGCTACCTCCATTGTATTGGCAGAATATGACCTCGCAGAACAAACATATTACCTGAATAAAACCGCCGCAGAACTAGCCAAAAGCGTAGCCGCAGAATTTTCCACCCCGGAAAAACCGCGATTTGTCGCCGGTTCCATCGGTCCTACTACCAAACTTCCCACTTTAGGACATATTGATTTTGATACTCTCAAAGATGCCTTTGCAGAACAAGCGGAAGCACTTTTTGACGGTGGGGTAGATTTATTTATTGTGGAAACTTGCCAAGATGTGCTGCAAATTAAAGCCGCATTAAATGGTATTGAAGAAGTTTTGACCAAAAAAGGGGAAAGAAGACCCTTAATGGTTTCCGTCACAATGGAAACTATGGGGACAATGTTAGTCGGGACAGAAATCAGCGCCGTACTAACAATCTTAGAACCCTATAAAATAGATGTGCTGGGTTTAAACTGTGCCACCGGTCCCGACTTAATGAAACCGCACATTAAGTATTTAGCAGAACATTCGCCGTTTGTGGTTTCCTGTATCCCGAATGCCGGTTTACCAGAAAACGTCGGTGGTCAAGCACACTACAAGCTCACACCGCTAGAATTACGCATGGCATTAATGCACTTTGTCGAAGATTTGGGTGTCCAAGTGATCGGGGGTTGCTGTGGGACACGTCCAGAACACATCCAAGCATTAGCCGAAATCAGCAAAGATTTAAAACCAAAACTCAGACAACCAAATTTAGAACCGTCAGCCGCATCTATTTATACCACTCAATCTTACATTCAAGATAACTCTTTCTTGATAGTGGGTGAACGTCTCAACGCCAGTGGTTCTAAAAAATGCCGTGAATTACTGAACACCGAAGACTGGGACGGCTTAGTGTCAATGGCACGGAGTCAGGTAAAAGAAGGCGCTCATATCCTCGATATTAACGTGGATTACGTCGGACGTGACGGCGTGCGGGACATGAGAGAATTAGCCTCACGCATTGTTAATAATGTCACCCTGCCTTTAATGCTCGATTCCACCGAATGGGAAAAAATGGAAGCGGGTTTAAAAGTAGCAGGGGGTAAATGTTTACTCAATTCCACCAACTACGAAGACGGCGAACCCCGGTTTTTAAAGGTGTTGGAATTAGCGAAAAAGTACGGTGCAGGGGTAGTTATTGGTACAATTGACGAAGAAGGGATGGCACGCACAGCCGAGAAAAAATTTCAAATTGCTCAACGTGCTTACCGTCAAGCTGTAGAATTTGGGATTGCGGCTCATGAAATATTCTTTGATACTTTGGCTTTACCCATTTCTACAGGCATAGAAGAAGACCGGGAAAACGGCAAAGCCACAATAGAGTCAATTCGCCGCATTCGCCAAGAATTACCAGGCTGTCATGTAATTTTGGGTGTATCTAATATATCTTTCGGTTTGAACCCAGCCGCGAGAATAGTTTTAAACTCCATGTTTTTACATGAAGCCACAGCCGCAGGGATGGATGCAGCCATTGTCAGTGCTAGTAAAATTTTACCACTAGCCAAAATTGAACCGCAGCATCAAGAAGTCTGCTATCAATTAATCTATGATCAAAGAAGATTTGATGGCGATGTCTGCATTTATGATCCTTTAACAGAATTAACCAAGCTGTTTGAGGGAGTCAAAGCCAAGCGTAACACGGGAATTGATGAAAATTTATCCATTGAAGAACGGTTAAAACGACATATTATTGATGGAGAAAGAATAGGTTTAGAAACCCAATTAACCAAGGCTTTAGAACAATATCCTCCTTTGGATATTATCAACGTTTTCTTATTAGATGGAATGAAAGTTGTTGGTGATTTATTTGCTTCTGGACAAATGCAACTTCCTTTCGTGTTGCAGTCAGCAGAAACCATGAAAGCGGCAGTTGCATACTTAGAACCATTCATGGAAAAATCAGAAGCGGGAAATAATGCCAAAGGTACATTTATCATTGCTACTGTGAAAGGTGATGTTCACGATATTGGTAAAAATTTAGTTGACATCATTTTATCCAACAACGGTTATAAAGTGATTAATTTGGGAATTAAGCAACCAGTAGAAAATATCATTGAAGCATACAACAAACACAAAGCTGATTGTATTGCTATGAGTGGTTTGCTGGTAAAATCCACCGCTTTTATGAAAGAGAACTTAGAGGTTTTCAACGAAAAAGGAATTACCGTTCCTGTAATTTTAGGTGGTGCGGCTTTAACCCCTAAATTTGTGTATGAAGATTGTCAGAATACCTATAAAGGTAAAGTCGTTTATGGTAAAGATGCCTTTTCTGACTTGAACTTCATGGATAAATTAATGCCTGCTAAATCTGCGGGTAAATGGGATGATAGCAAAGGCTTTTTAGATGAATTTGCAGAAACAACCGCAGTTCAAAATGGTCATAAACAGCCAGAAAGTAAAGCTATTAAAGAAGAGAAAAAACCAACTGAACCAAAAGAAATAGACACCAGACCTTCGGAAGCGATAGCAGTAGACATTGAACGTCCTCAACCACCATTTTGGGGAACGCAATTATTACAACCTGGAGATATTTCTTTAGAGGAATTATTCTGGTATTTAGATTTGCAAGCTTTAATAGCTGGACAATGGCAATTCCGCAAACCCAAAGAACAATCTAAGGAAGAATATCAGGAGTTTTTGCAAGAGAAGGTTTACCCAGTTTTAGAAAGTTGGAAACAGCGCATTATTGAGGAGAATTTATTACATCCTCAAGTCATTTATGGGTATTTCCCTTGTCAGTCGGCAGGAAATACTTTATATATTTATCAACATGATAATGTAGAGACGTTGCATGGAACGTCTCTACAACCGGTGACAAGTTTTGAGTTTCCCAGACAAAAATCTTTAAGACGTTTATGTATTGCTGATTTCTTTGCACCGAAGGACTCAGGAATAATAGACGTGTTCCCCATGCAAGCGGTGACGGTGGGAGAAATAGCGACGGAATTTGCCCAGAAATTATTTAAGGATAATCAATATACAGATTATCTTTATTTTCACGGTTTAGCGGTGCAAATTGCTGAAGCTTTAGCGGAATGGACACACGCGAGAATACGAAAAGAATTAGGGTTTAGTGCTGAAGAACCGGATAATATTCGAGATATTTTAGCACAGCGTTATCGTGGTTCTCGTTACAGTTTCGGTTATCCCGCTTGTCCGAATATTCAGGATCAATTTAAGCAATTAGAACTGTTAGGAACTGACAGAATTAAGATGTACATGGATGAAAGTGAACAACTTTATCCTGAACAGTCTACCACAGCGATAATTACTTATCATCCTGTAGCGAAATACTTTAGCGCATAACCCTAATCTCTACCCCTTCTCCACAAGCGAGGAGGGGGAATTTAACAATTGCAAAATGCAAACTATTTTTTTAAAATTTAGGTGGAAATTATGAAGTTAACAATGTCAGATATTTGTGAATATAGCCGTGATCAATTATATGAATTGTTGGTTAATATATATTCAAATATAACATTAGAAATTAAAATTGGTTATGATCATTATTCTAATTTAAGTTGGGCTGAGGCTTATCTGTGGGCTTTATTTGTTGGAGAAAGTATAGCTAATTATTGTGAATTTATTGTTGATAGTAGAGAGGGAGATTATATAAACTTCATATTTAGACCAAAGAATATAACTAAATTAATTGATAAACTGAAATGGTTAACAATTAATACTGAAGATAATCCTAAAGAATATCTTGAGTTTGAAAATATATATGATGATTTTAGGTGTAATTTAGAAAATAGAAAATTAAACTTTCCAGATATTGCCGATAGTTATTGGGGTAATGTTATGGTAGGTATACATGAATTAGGTGATGAAACTACTCACGAAATTTATGCTCGACATCCTGAATTAAAACATTATTTCTTTAGATCATTTATTAGTAATAACATAAGTTATGACTTTTATGTTTCCGAGTATTGTTGGATAGTTCCATTAGATGAAAATATTGAAGTATTACTACAATCGTACGGGGCTAATTATGGTCAATCAATTGATTTAGAAGAAGCATACTTTCTATCAATTATTAATTTACCATCTCTCATTTTCAACAAAAGAAATGTTGTAAAATTACCACACAGACAATTATACCAAGCACAAAAATGTGCTGAGGATATTTGGAATGAAAAATTTGCTTTAGAGATGATAAATAAAGATGGAAGAATCTTAGATATTCAAGATTCTAAAATAAGAGAAATATATATGTTGAGGAAACTATCTGGTACACATCTTGATATCTCTGATTTACAAAAGGAAATTAAAAAAATATTTTTATCTAGAGACACAAATATTTTAGTTTTATGTGATAATGTATGCCAATATGTATTTTTCTGGGATTCTATAGAAAAAATTAATTACCAAGATTTAGAATTGAATTTTAATCAAATAAGTCAAAACACAAATAGCATAATTTCCATTTGTAAACCATCTGAAATATCTTGTCCTTGGGAAAAATTGGATGATGAGAAATTTGAACAACTTTGTTATGATGTAATATACTCCTATTACCAACTTAAACCAATTCACATTAGAAAAATGGGAAAATCTCGTTCTCGTGATGGTAAAAGAGATATAGAATTTTATACAGAACGTCCTGGTAAAGATCCAGTTAAATGGATTGCACAATGTAAGCTAATTCGAGATGGAAGTTCGCTAACAGCTAGTAAAGTTCAAGATATTATGGACACTTTAGTTCAGTATGAAGCTAAAGGATTTTGTATAATGACCAGTGGTATCATAGATAGTACCTTATATGATAAGCTAGATAAAATTAAGACAACAAAGCGTTTCAAAACTAGTGAATGGTCTAAGCTAGAGTTGGAAAGATTTATTGCAAATCATCCAGAAATTCGTAATAGATACTTTTAGAAATAATTCCTAATAATTTTGAGTAATAATAACAAGACATTGGAGAGGACATGGCAGTGCCATGTCCCTACAATAGATAAAGAGTTAATTATTTTATATCAAGCAAGTGCTATCCTATACCAAATTCGCACAAATAGCGATCGCTCAAAATCCATAACTAAAACTTTGCACCTCTGCACGAAACATAGAAATTATCCTGATTAACTTAGCGTAACTTTGTATACACTACTTAACAAAAAACAGCTATTTTAAATTTCTGGCTGGTTTGTTGTTAACAATCCGATCTGAATTGTGACAATTAAGGTAGAATTGTTAAAGGTTCTTTACAGAATCAAGTAAGCTACCTATTATGCTGTTAAACGTCCTAGTGCCTAACGGCAAAGCATACTGTTTAAAATTTCTTGGTACTAGGTTAAATCACTGTTTATTTCCCAAAATCTCCTAAAAGTTCACAGAGAAGTTTCTATGACGCTCCCAATTCGTAACGTCGCTATTATCGCTCACGTTGACCACGGCAAAACCACCCTGGTTGATGCTCTCCTGAAGCAGTCCGGCATTTTCCGTGAAGGTGAAGACGTTCCGGATTGCGTCATGGACTCCAATGCCCTGGAACGGGAACGCGGAATTACGATTCTTTCCAAAAATACGGCGGTTAAATATAAGGATACGTTAATCAATATCGTTGATACCCCCGGACACGCTGACTTTGGTGGTGAGGTGGAACGGGTACTAGGTATGGTTGACGGTTGTGTGCTAATCGTGGACGCTAATGAAGGTCCGATGCCACAAACCCGCTTTGTACTGAAAAAGGCTTTAGAAAAAGGTTTGCGACCGATTGTGGTTGTGAATAAAATTGACCGTCCTCGTGCTAACCCTCACGTAGCAGTTGATAAGGTGTTGGATCTGTTCCTAGAATTAGGTGCAGATGAGGATCAGTGTGATTTCCCTTATCTATTCGCTTCTGGTTTGGCTGGATATGCTAAGGAAGATTTGGAAGATGAACCCAAGGATATGCAGCCTTTGTTTGAGGCGATTTTGCGTCATGTTCCACCACCAGTAGGGGATGTTAACAAGCCTTTACAGTTGCAAGTAACTACTCTTGATTATTCTGAATATTTGGGACGGATTGTTATTGGTAGAATCCATAACGGTACTATCCGTATGGGTCAACAAGCTGCACTCATAACAGAAACTGGTGCTATTGTCAAGTCTAAAGTTACCAAATTGTTAGGTTTTGAAGGCTTGAGACGGATTGAGATTGAAGAAGCTTCCGCCGGTTATATTGTGGCTGTGGCTGGTTTTGCGGATGCAAACATTGGTGAAACTATTACCGATCCGAATGAACCCCAAGCACTACCTTTGATTAAGGTAGATGAACCGACTTTACAGATGACCTTCTGGATTAATGATTCTCCGTTTGCGGGTCAGGAAGGGAAGTTGGTGACTTCTAGACAGGTGCGCGATCGCCTTTTCCGCGAATTAGAAACAAACGTGGCTTTGCGGGTAGAGGAAACAGATTCACCTGATAAATTCCTGGTTTCCGGTCGGGGTGAATTGCACTTGGGGATTTTGATTGAAACTATGCGCCGTGAAGGTTATGAGTTTCAGGTTTCCCAGCCACAGGTAATTTACAGAGAAGTAAACGGCCAACCTTGTGAACCTTACGAATTGCTAGTATTAGACGTACCCAGCGATTCTGTAGGTAGCTGTATTGAAAGACTGGGACAACGCAAAGGGGAAATGCAAGATATGCAGCCCGGAATAGGCGATCGCACCCAGTTAGAATTTGTGATTCCCGCCCGTGGTTTAATTGGTTTCCGTGGCGAATTTATGCGGATGACTCGCGGTGAAGGGATCATGAACCATAGTTTCCTTGATTACCGTCCTCTCACTGGCGAAATTGAAGCCCGTAATAAAGGTGTGTTAATCTCCTTTGAAGAAGGGGTTTCTACCTTCTACGCCATGAGAAACGCTGAAGATAGAGGTGTATTTTTCATTACACCCGGCACAAGAGTTTATAAAGGTATGATTGTGGGAGAACACAATCGCCCTCAAGACTTGGAGTTAAACGTTTGTAAAACCAAGCAGCTAACTAACCACCGTGCAGCCAGTGGTGATGAACTCGTGCAACTACAAGCACCAGTAGAAATGAGCTTAGAGCGTGCTTTAGAGTACATTGGACCCGATGAGTTAGTAGAAGTAACTCCCCAATCTATTCGTCTCCGCAAAATGGCGAAGAAATTAGCCAAGCGCTAATTTATCGGGGTGGGTAAATCCCACCCTTGATAAGTTTTTTTTATTTGTTTTTTTCCTAAATTCCACGACATCAAAATTTTCGCAATAATTTACCCCTATTCTCAAGATTATTAAAAATAATTCTCAACTATTTAACGAAAATTGGTTATTTGAGCGATCTATATTGACAAGGTACTTTTTTATGGTAATCTAGATTAAAATCCCAAAGGATTGCTATAGGGTTTTTAATAAATTTTATCAAGCAGAAAAGCATATAAACAAATAAGCAGGAAATAAATTTTATACTATAGTTTAAGAATATTTGCCAGTTTGATATTTTGTAAGGAGTGGAAACGATGTTATTAGAATTAAATCGCATCTATGTACCACCTGGACAAAGAGTATTATTACAAAATGTCACTTGGACAGAATTAGAAACAATTTTAGAAGAATTAGGAGAACATCGTGCAGCGCGAATCGCTTATGATCAGGGAACATTAGAACTTATGGCTCCATTACCAGAACACGAAGATGATAAAGAAATCATTAGCGATTTAGTCAAAGCATTATTAGAAGAATTAGATATTGAATTTAGATGTCTGGGTTCTACCACATTTAAAAATCAATTTATGGAAAAAGGTATAGAACCAGACCAATGCTTTTATATTAAAAATGAAGCCTTAATTCGTGGTAAAAAACGACTAGATTTAACAATAGATCCACCCCCAGATTTAGCATTAGAAATTGATATCACTTCCCGCACCCACCCAAATATTTATTTAGCTTTAAAAGTTCCTGAACTATGGCAATTTGCAAACGGTAAATTACGCATTAATATTTTACAAGATGGTAATTATGTAGAATCCCAATCAAGTTTAAATTTTCCCAATTTACCTTTAATTGAAGCTATCACTCAATATTTAGAAATGAGTATGAAAGCTGGAAGAAATGCCACAATCAAAGCTTTTCGGAATTGGGTAAGACAGAATTTATTACAAGATAGGTAAATAATTTATACAAGAATAAATATTTACCATCCTGGTGCACCTACCTTTTTGCAAACTGCTACCATTGGTGATCCCAATATAGATTTTGGATTAAATTCTATTTCCTCTACAGTTGTATCTTGACTTAAAAGTTTTGGTTGATTGTTGTAAACACTGTAAATAGCATAGTTTATTATAAATAATCTAGATTCACTGCACGATGCCTGAAGAGTTATTTCAGTCATTCTTTGTCCATTTCCTACATAGATTTTATAAGTAGTTCCATTTTGACTTTCTGTATCGAACAAAACAGGCATTCCCTCATGATCTCCCAAATAAATGTATCTTGGTGAAGCTTGGGCAAATGCCACTTTGTTTAAGCCAAAAATTGTTGAAGTGATTATCAATAAACTAGTAAAAAATTTTAAATAGTCCATACTGACGTACCTATTGTTGCAATATGTAATACCAAAATGCTCAAGCTTGCGACTCGTGATGAAAGTGAATTTGTTTACTCATTCCTCAACCGTCTTAGTTTTTCTTGAAGAAGAGAAGGATTGTTTTGTTGTAACCGTTCACGGGGGTAGAATATTCGCTAAAATGTCTCAAATCCTTGTTTGGTAAGCTTTTGGAGTGATTTACACCATCAGCTAATTGCAGCTAAAATGCCGAAAAAACAATTTGACAGCCCGGTATAGCACTTTTGCT